>JACDCA010000749.1 GCA_013694635.1 Acidobacteriota bacterium
GATGGGGGATCTCTTCGTACATTCCCAGCTCGAGCCGTTTCGGATCCACCATGATCATCCGCACATCGTCGGGCGTCGCGCGAAAGAGGATGCTGGCGAGCATCGCGTTCACGCTGACGGACTTCCCGGTGCCGGTGGAGCCGGCGATCAGCAGGTGCGGCATCGCCGCGAGGTCGCTGATGAACGGTTCGCCATGAATCGTCTTGCCGAGCGCGAGGGTCAGGCGCGATGCGGAACGCTTGTATGCCTCGCCTTCGAGCAGCTCGCGCATCGAGATCAGGTCACGGTGTGGATTCGGGATCTGGATGCCGACGGTGCTCTTGCCCGGAATGCGGTCGATCAACACCGACTCGGCCTGCATCGCCAGACAGAGATCGTCGGCGAGACCGGTGATCTTGCTGTACTTGACGCCGGCGTCCGGCTTGAACTCGTACGTCGTCACCACGGGCCCGGGATGGATCTGTGCGACCGATCCTTCGACCGAGAACTCGCGGCACTTCTCTTCGAGCAGCCGCGCCCCCTCCATCAACTGCCGCTCGTCGATCTTCCGTTCCGTCCGCGGCGCATCGAGCAGCGCGAGCGGCGGCAGCGTGTAGGTGCCCTTCCGGCGTTCGACCGGCGCCTTGTCGGGGTCCGAAAGGGGGAGGGCGGGCGCCGGCTGTTCGAGGCGGCGCCTGATGGCAGGAGGAGGCGTCGGCCTCGAAGAGGCGGCCTTCAACGCGGCAGCGGCGGCGCCGACGACGGCGGCCGCGCGCGAAGGTCGCGGCGTCAGCTCCTCTGCGGGCTCCGATGGCTTGATGACGGACTCGACGCGCGCCTTGGCGGTGATCCGCTCACGCGCATCGGTCGGCGCCTTGTCGAGATGTTTCTTCAACACTTCCTGCCGCTGCCGGTTGCGGCGGCGCTCCTCGCGCCAGGCGTGGACGGCGCCCACCGTCGCGGCCCAGCGGTCGCGCAGCATCCCGCCGATCGCGGCGAACAGGCGTCCGAACGAGAACTGCGTCGAGAGAATGACGGCGAGGAACAGCAGCGTGAGGATGAGGATGATGGCGCCCATCCGATTGAGGTACCCCGCAATCGCACCGCCGAGCCATTCGCCGAGATAACCGCCGGCTTTCACTTCTCTCGCTTCGGGACCGTCGCCGAACGCGAGCGCCAGAAACGACGACACGCACGCGACCAGAAGCGCCGCGCCTATGCCTTTGGTGAGGGCGGCGTCCATCTTCTTGCACCAGAAGTAATGCCAGCCCGCGACGACGAGGACGATGGGCACCAGGAACGCCGCGTAGCCGAGCAGCTGGTAGGAGAGCTCGGCCATGAATGCGCCGACGTAACCGGCGAAGTTCACGGGCGGCCCATCGGCGCCGGTATTGAAGAACCAGACCGGATCGGACGGATTGTGGCTCGCCAGCGCCACGACCCACAGCAGCGCGACGGCGAAGTAGACCACCCCGAGAAACTCGCTGAGCCGGCGGGAGATGAAGGTGGCTGCGGACACGTCAGATCTCCATGACGACCGGCAACACCAGCGGCCGGAGACCAGAGCGTTTTCTGAAGAACCGTTGGAGGTCCACGCGAATCTTCTCCTTGATCAATCCCGGATCGGTGCGCTCCTCGACGCTCGCCGTTTCCAGCGTCGCGGTGAGGAGCGGCGGGATCTCTTTCAACAGCGCCTCGGTCCGAGTGTCGAGCACGAAGCCGCGTGTAATCACGTCCGGCGTTTCCTCGAGCGCGCCCGACTGGCGGTTGATGGCCACGACTGCGACCACCACACCGTCACCCGCCAGGTGACGCCGATCCCTGAGCACCTCGTCGCCGACCTCACCGCTCCTCGTTCCGTCGATGAGGATCCGGCCTGCGGGCGTTTTCTCCGCCAACCGCCCTCCCTCGTCGTCGAACCTCAGCAGATCCCCGTTTTCCGCGAGCAGGACCCGTGTTCCGCGGGAAACACGCCCGGCGATCCGGGCGTGACGCGCGAGCTGGCGGTACTCTCCATGTATCGGGACGAAAAACTGTGGCTTTACCAGAGAAAGGACGAGCTTCAGCTCCTCCTCGCTCCCATGGCCGGACACATGGACGCGTTTCATGCCGCCATTGATGATCCCGGCCCCACGACGGGCGATGTGGTTCATCACGCGGCCGATGGCCTTTTCGTTGCCCGGAATCTCGCGTGCGGAGAAGACGACCGTATCGTCGGCGTCCAGCTTGACGTGCCGGTGATCGTCGATGGCGATCCGGGGCAGTGCGGCGCGAGGCTCACCCTGCGATCCGGTGCAGATGCAGACCACGTCCTGCGACGGAGAGTTGCGCACGTCGCTGTCCTGGATCTGGACCCCCGCGGGGATGCGCAGGTACCCGAGCCGCTGCGCGATCTCCGCGTTGTCGATCATGCCGCGGCCGACGAATGCGACCTGCCGCTCGAACTGCGCCGCCAGATCGACCATGATCTGCATGCGATAGATGCTCGAGGCGAACATCGCCACGACGATCTTTCCCGAGGCGCCGGTGAACACTTCCTCGAACGCATCGACGACTTCGACCTCCGAGCCGGTGAAACCTTTTCGATCGACGTTCGTGCTGTCTGACAGGAGCACGAGCACGCCGGCAGCCCCCAGCTCGGCGAGCCGGTGAAAGTCGAACTGCTCGCCATCGAGCGGCGTCTGGTCGATCTTGAAGTCACCCGTGTGAATGACGATGCCGCGGGGCGTCGTGATCGCGACCGCCACACAGTCCGGCATGCTGTGCGTCACGCGGAGGAATTCGACGCTGAAGCGCCCGATCGTGACCCGGTCGCGGGGCTTCACGACCTGGAGCTTCTTCTTCACGTCGGCCGGCGCGTCCTCGATCTTCGATTCGATGAGCGCCAGCGTCAGGGCGGTGCCGTACACCGGTCCGTGCACATAGGGCAGGACGTGCGGCACTGCCCCGATGTGGTCCTCGTGCCCGTGCGTCAACACGAGCGCGGCGATCCGATACTTCTCGAGCTGACGCAGATCCGGAATGATCAGGTCGACGCCGAGCAGTTCCGGCTCCGGGAACATGACGCCCGCGTCGACAAGGATCGCCGTCTCGCCGCAGGCGACGACCAGCATGTTCATGCCGAACTCTCCAAGCCCTCCAAGAGGGATGAGCTCGAGCGGCGGAATGTCAGTCGTCAGTGGTTCGTCGGCAGTCACCGTTCGCAGTCGGTCACTCGCAAAATTGAGGATGTTGAGGCTACCCTGTAGACGTAGTCCAGCCCTTTAGGGCTGCCCGTTCGTAAGGGCGTCCAGCCCTTCTCAGGGCTGCTCGTCATGGTCGAAGGGCACCTCAGCGTGAGGCAGCCCACCCGGGAGGGTGGCGCCGAACGCAGGGCGGCTGGGAGCCGCCTCCGGGTGCCCACTCGATGAACCGCTGGGACGGCTCTCCGAGGACTGCGGCACTATAGCACAGCTCGACTTTTCGTCGAAGCGAAATGGTCCGCAAGCCTTGCCAGTTCTGTGAGTTGCAGCGTCTCGGCGCGGCGCGTTCCGTCGATCCCGGACACCCGCAGCGCCTCGGCGGCCGACTGGCCCAGGAGAGTCGCGAACGGCGCCAGGGCGTTGGACAGTGTCTTTCTCCGCTGGGTGAACATCGACCGGATCATCTCGCCGAAGACGGCCTCGTCGGCCAGAGCCACCGCCGGCGGCCTGAACGAGAAGCGGGTGACGGCGGAGCGCACTTTCGGCGCCGGCCGGAAGGCCCCGGGAGGGAGCGACAGGACGCGGCGCACGTCGGCATGGAGCTGCACGAAGATCGAGAGGACCCCGTAGTCCCTGGTGCCCGGCCTGGCCTCGATCCGATCCGCCACCTCACGCTGCAGCATCAGGGTTGCATCGGAAACCGATCCCGAGGTCCGGTGCGCCTCGAGCAGCCGGAACAGGATGGGGGAGGAGACGTTGTACGGGAGATTGCCCGCGACACGCACGGGGCCGCGGCCCGTGAGATCACCGAGATCCGTTTCGAGGAAGTCCTGCTCGATCAGCGTCACGTTCGGTGGCAACCGTGGCGCGAGCAGCGCCACCATTTCGCGATCCACCTCGATCGCCGTCAGGTGCGCCACCTTCGGCGCCAGCCGCAACGTCAGCGCGCCCGGGCCGGGCCCGATCTCGACGAACCGATCATCCGGGCGAGGGCCGATGGCCTCGACCACCTTGTCGGCCCAGGCCCCCTGAAGAAAATGCTGCCCGTATCGTTTCTTAGGACGCATTCCGTTCAGCGTTCATCGTTCCTCAGACATCATCCATCGCCTCCCCCCTCCAGAACTTTTCTTCGATCTCCTCGATCGCCTCCTCGCTCAGACCGAAGTAGTGTCCGAACTCGTGGATCACCGTCTCGGCGACGCACTCGATGATCTCTTCGTGGTCTTCGCATGCCTCCTCGATCGGCCGCTGATAGATGGAGATCCGGTCGGGCAGCGCATTCCCGTGCGCCCACGAGCGCTCGGGCAGGGGAGTGCCCTGGTAGAGTCCGAACAACGAGTCGCCGGGCTCGACCTCCATCTCCTCGAGGACGTGGGCCGGCGGTTCATCCTCCACAACCACGGCGACGTTCTTGATCTCCGCACGGAACCGCGGCGGAATCTCCTCGAGCGCTTCTTCGACGAGGCGCATGAAATGCTCCCGGGTCATTTCGGTATCGCTTTCCCCGCAGCGCCCTTGCTCGCCTTCGCGATGACGGTCTTGTAGTAGTGGCAGTGCGGCCGCACGGCGCACTGGCCACAGAGCGGCTTCGGCTTGCAGATGCGGCGCCCGTGCAGGATCAGCGTATCGGAGGCCTGGGTCCAGCGCTCGGGGGGCATTGCAGAACCGAGCTGACGCTCGACGACTTCGGGATCATCAGACTTCGCGATGCCGATCCGGTTCGCGACGCGGAGCACGTGCCGATCGACGGGTAGCCCCGGCACTCCAATCGCGTGGCCAAGGACGACGTTTGCGGTCTTTCGTCCGACGCCAGGCAACCTGACCAGTTCGTCCATGGTCTCCGGCACCTTCCCGCCATGCTGCTCGACGACATCAGTAGCCATCCCGACGAGCGATCGGGACTTCGCCCGAAAGAATCCGGTCGATTGGATCTGCGGCTCGAGTTCGGCGGTCGATGCGCGCGCGAGCGCACCGGCATCCGGGTAGCGCTTGAAGAGCGCCGGGGTCACCTGGTTCACGCGCACGTCGGTGCATTGCGCGGAGAGAATCGTGGCGACGAGCAGCTGATAGGCGTTCTTGAAATCCAGCTCCGTGTCCGCGTTGGGATGCTGCGTGAAGAGGGCGTCGAGGATCCGCCGGGTCTCCGCGGTCGTCTTCAGCGGTCTGGGATCCGCCTTCTTCTTCGCCGACAGCTGCGCCATTTGCCGATTCTAACGAATCGGCGCACAGTAGCCGTCACAGGAGGCCCGTTGATCGTCGTCCAGGCACTCGCGGAGTACGGCCTGCTGGTCCAGGCCGCGGCCGGAACGCGGGTCAGCGCGCCGGGGTAGAGCGACGCACGGCTGTCACCAGCGCGATCAGGGCTTTGTTACCGCCCAGGCGTGACGTGCCGACGACGACCGTCTCGCCGACTCCATGGTGAAGCTGCTGTCAATGATCGACCGCGGCCCGGCCGCCCCCGAAGCCGGACCCGCCGCTGGCGGAGCCAGAGACGCCGCCGGCCGTCTCAGCAAGCCGTCGCTCGAGTTGCGTTAACGGTCGCGAAGCTGCCGGAGCTCGAGTGCGTTGGCAGTCCCTGCCTCCACGCGGAGCTGCATGTTGTGAATCTGCAGCATCAGTGTTTCCATTTCGGCCCCAAGATCGGCAACCCGGCTCTCGCGCACTCTGTCAATAGTTGCCGCCTGCGCCTGGGCCGCCCGCACCGCCGTGCCCTCATCAAGACGCAGCGAAAACCTTACCGGGATCCGGCTTCCGTCGCTCGCTTCCGAGACGTTCAGGTTGAACGCATATGAGCCGGGAACAAGCACGGTGGAGTTGCCGCGCGTACCGGCGGTGACTCCCTGCAGCCGTCCGGCGATCGGCATGCCGGCCCGCACGAGTTCCGGAGAGCAGCACGACGTCCATTGTGAGTCGAGCACGCGGTAGTGCTTGTACGGCAGGAACTCGCGCATGTCGTTCAGCGCCCTCCGGGCGCCGCTCGGCACCTCGCGCGCCGGCGCGGAGGCAGCCGTTCGAGCGCCATCTGCACGAGCGATCGTGCGATGAAGGAGGCCTCGTGATCGCTGGACGCCTGCGGCGGGTCGACCGGCGCGCCTGGCGCACGACCTGCCGCCGCCAGCCGTCGCGGCAGATGTTGATCAGCACACGCACGAGCCAGGCTTCTTCCGAGCTGGCGCCGGGCGGCACCAGCTCAGGCCTGCGCGCGGCGCGGAGAAACGTCTCCTGCACGCAGTCACGTGCGTCCTCGCGCGTGCGGCACATCCGGCGCGCCAGCGCAAACAGTCGTCGATGATGCGCATCAAAGAGGGCAGCCAACCGCTCGGCGTCGTCTCCGGCCTCCCGCCCGATGCTGCCCTCCAGCGCTATGACCTCTCCGGTCATAACCCTCTAGACGCGGGAAGCGTCGTTGATGTTGGCTGGTGACGATTGGGGATTGTCGATTGCCGACTGCGGATTGACGGATTGGGGATTGCGGATTGTCGAATGACGGACTGCGAATTGATGATTGAACCGGCCACCGCGGTCACTCTGCAACCGTCAATCCTCAATCCATCAATCGCCACTCGGCAATCCCCAAGCGCCATTCGGACAGCGTTAGTGAACCGGCCCTTTGTCCCAGCTCGCGCCGGTGGATTCGGAGAACACGCGCATGTGCTCCTGAAGCGCGGCGATCAGGTTCGGGACAACCTGGAGCGGAACGACTATCTTCGCGCGGACGGGAGCGCGCACGACGTGATCGTCTTCGGCTGCCTGGATGTCTTTTTCCGACAGCGGCAGCACCTCGCAAAACGCGAGCGTGAAATCAAACGGTGTGTGCGAGATCGCGCAGAAGTTCGCGTAGGTTCGGGTCAGCTCGCCGGTGTCGTCGGGGACGATGGTGAAGTTGATCTGCTTGCGCTCGTTCATCAGCGAACGGTAACACGGGCTAAGTGC
>JACDCA010000766.1 GCA_013694635.1 Acidobacteriota bacterium
CGCCAATCTCCTGGACCCGCTGTGAGACGGAGTACGAGAGCACGCCGTAGACACCGATCGACGCCAGCCCCAGGGCGATGAACCCGAAAATGGAGAACATCGATCCGAACAGGCGGTACTGCCAGTAGTTCAATTCGCGCAGCCGCTCCATCGTACTGACGTCGAACACCGGCATCATCGGGTCCGCCTGCCGGATCTGATCGCGCGCGGCCGGGACGATCAGCCTCGGATCGCCGGACGCGCGAATGGTGACTCCGGTGTTGAGCGCCTGCTGGTAGAGATACGGCACGTACGCGGACGGCTCCTGCGGCTCATTGCTGTCCCCGAGGTCGTGACGGAAATCGGCGATGATCCCGACGACGGTGAACCAGTCGTCCTTGCTGTTGGCGAGCCGGAAGCGGCGGCCGACCGGATCGGCGTCCGGCCACATCCGTTTTGCCATCTGCTCGTTGATCAGGGCGACCCCGCTCCGAGCCGTCCCTTCGGCATCGGAGAGATCACGTCCCTTGAGAAGCGCAACATCCATCGTGCGGCGCAGATGCGGTGTCACCCCGACGAGCGTAATGCCGGGTTCTTTGCCTCGCTCCACCGCCCGGCCTTCGATGATCACCCGCCCGCCGCCTCCCCCGCCACCCATCGGCACGAAGTTGGACGCGAACGCTGACTGCACACCCGGCAGCGACTCGACGCGCCGGACGATGTCGTCCACCCGACGCGCCTTCGCGTCTTCGACTTCGTACGCCGCGCCGGGCAGGGAGAACCGGAGCGTCATCAGCGGCGCCGTGTCGAAGCCGACGCTGGCATTCTGCAGGTTCAGGAAGCTGCGGACGAAGAGCGACGCCCCGACAAGAAGCACCAGCGACAACGCGACCTGAACGACGACGAGCGAATTGCGCAGCCAGGCGCGGGAACCGCCGGCGGTGCCCCTGCCGCCCTCCTTGAGATTGCTCTGAAGGTTGCTGCGAACGGCCTGGAACGCCGGCACCAGGCCGAAGACGATGCCCGTCAGCATCGAAATCGCGATCGTGTAAGTGAGGGACCGTGAATCGATGCTCCATTGAATGAAGTACGGCACTTCGTCTGGAGGCATCGAGCTGTCGAGCATCTTGATGCCGATCCAGGCGATGCCAATGCCGAGCGGTGCGCTCAACAGTCCGATCAGAATAGCTTCAGTCAGCAGCTGGCGGACGATCCGCCAGCGCCCGGCACCGAGCGCGGCGCGAATCGAGATCTCGCGTTGCCTCGCGCTTGCACGCGCCAGCAGCAGATTGGCGACGTTCGAGCACGCGATGAGAAGCACCAGCGTCACCGCGCCCATCATCGTCAGGATGACGAGCTTGACGTCGGCCGGAAGCATCCATTCGCTGAGCGAACGGGTGGCGATGCTCCAGTTCTCGTTCTCGGTGGGATAGGTCGATGCCAGACGGCCGGCCAGCCCCTTGAAGTCTGCTTCCACCTGCTGACGTGTCACGCCGGGCTTCATTCGCGCGAAGACCTGCAGCCCACGCTGATCGCGCGGAGTGCTGTCCTGGTACGAGGCGATTGGAACCCAGAGCCGCTGGTTCTCGGGAAAGAGGAACCGCGGCGGCATGACACCGATGATGTTATGCGGCCGTCCGTTGATGTTGATGGCGCGGCCGATCACGCCTCGGTCGCGCTGATAGCGGCGGTCCCAGATGTCGTCGCTCAGGAGCACAACCGGTTCGGCGCCGGGCCGATCGTCCTCGGCCGTGAAGTTGCGCCCTTCGATCGGCGCCATCCCAAGAAGATGAAACAGGTTCCAGCTGATGGTCGAACCCAGATAGCGTTCCGGCTCTCCGTTGCCATCGGCGATCGTGAGGCTGCGCTGGGTGAAGGCGGCCAGCGACGCGATCGTGGAGTTCGAGTCGCGGTAATCCTTGTAATCGGCGTAGGACAGGCCGCCGCGCGTGACGTCCTCCTGCACATTGGCCGAGTGGATGACGACGATCTGGTGCGCGTCCGGATATGGGTAAGGACGCAGAATGACCCCGTCAACGACGCTGAAGATGGTGGAATTGACGCCGATCCCAATGGCGAGGCACGCCACGGCGATGGCGGTGAACCCCGGATTCTTCAGGAGCGAGCGAATTGCGTACCGGACGTCCTGCTTGAACATGTGGTCTCTTAGACGGCGGCGCTCCAGCCCGGGTTCGAGCTGTGTTGACGGGTCGGCACCGCAGGACTACCGAAAATTCAGCCTGACACGCGGCTCATAGGCGGAAGAGCGGTCGGCCAGCCGGAAGCCCGGGCCACGGGATCGACGCCAGGACAGCCAGCAGTGCCAGGATGAAGAAGATCGCCGCGAGGCGGTGGCGCCGCTCGGGGGCCGCTTTCCGGATCCGCACGGCGCCAACGTGAGCCAGCGTAATGGCGATCAGCATGCCGGCCACGTGCTCCACGGCAAAGAACCGCAGCCCGGGGGAGCGCATCGCCGCACCCATGTCTGACATGGCCTCGCGCGTGAACGGGCTCAAGACGAAGTAGAGGAGGAGCCCGAGAAGAAACTGCACGTCCAGCGAGATGACCGAGAGGCGCAGCGACCGATCGTCGGCGGGCGTCCAGGCGCGGGGTCCCGGCAGCACCGCGCGCAGGATGGTCCAGAGCATCGCGATGAGCACGACCCATCGCAACCACGAGTGGACGTTCAGAACGATGCCGTACACTACTGCCCTTCCTTCTGAGGTTTCTCGAGCAGCTGGAGGATCTCTCTCACAGTGCTCTTGCCGCCGTCATCGGCATACCATTTGTCAATCTTCTCGTACAGCTCCCGAGTCGACAGCGACGCCTTGATCGGGATCACCCACGCATGCAGCGCTGCCGGGCGCTCGGCCCATCCGCCGAGTGGGCGGTTGTTCTCGTCGAGCACGATCACCGTCGGCGTCGCGACCCGGCCATCCGGGGTGCGGTACTCCTGGATGCCGCTCCCCGCTTTCCGTGAGATGACGCGCAGCTCCAGCCGCCCGGGGACCGCGGCGGCGAGTTTCGCGATGTAAGGGACCACCCATGCGGAGTCGCTGCAGCGGTCCTCGGCGATCACAAGGAGCCGGCGCCGTTCGGGAAGCGCGCGCGCCCGGCTCAGCGCGTCTGCGTCAATTGCCGCGTTGGCAAACCGCGACGTCCATTGCGCCTGGCGCGAACGGACCGAGGAAAGAAACGTGTCGAACGGCGTCCCGCCGTCCCAGAGAGCGGCGTAATCGACCTGGGACGCGGCCGTGATCGCAGGCACAACGGCCAGCAGGCCGGCGGCGAGCACTGCGCGAACGTGCATGCAGACAGTATAGGCCGCCCGAATCACCCATCGGCCTATCGGCTTATCGGCTTATCGGGCTATCGCTGAGGAACATCTGAGTCGATCCGGTGTCCACTACGCCATGCTGGAAGCACGCGGACTGAGCAAGTTCTACGCGGGAATCCCCGCCGTCAAGGATGTGAACTTCCGGCTCGAGCGCGGTGGCGTGCTCGGTCTGCTGGGGCCGAACGGCTCGGGCAAGTCCACGACCGTGTCGATGGTCACGACACTTATAGAACCCACTGTCGGGCAGGTGCTCCTCGACGGAGTCAGCGTCAGCCTGGACCTCCTCGGCTACAAGACGCGCATCGGTTACGTGCCGGAGGAGGCGCACCTCTACACCTACCTGACGGGCCCCGAGTACCTCGAATTCGTCGGCCAGCTCCGCGGGCTGCGGCAGCGCGTGCTGAACGAGAAGATCGCGTCCTTCATGCACATTTTCAATCTGGAGGACGATCGCTACGCGCCGATGTCGGCGTACTCGAAAGGCATGCGGCAGAAGATCCTCATTTCGGCCGCGCTCCTGCACGATCCGGAGATCATCGTGCTCGATGAACCGGGCTCCGGCCTCGATGTGACCTCGTCGCTGGTACTACGCAGCCTGGTTCAGCAGCTGGCGGCTGCCGGCAAGATGGTCATCTACAGCTCGCATGTCCTCGAGAGTGTCGAAAAGGTCGCCACTGACGTGCTGATCCTCCACGATTCGCAGGTCGTCGCCCACGACTCGGTCTTCCGCCTGCGCGAGCTGATGGCGCTGCCGTCGCTCGAGCAGGTGTTCAAAAAGGTGGTGCTCGCCGCGGACGTCGACGAAGTGGCGCGCGACCTGGTCGGCGTGATGAAGCTGTGACGTTTGAACGGCAACAGACGTCCGTTCTTGCGCGGATGTTTTTCGGGCGTCTGTTCGAAAGCGATTTGATGCCCGCCGGCGCCCCGCAGATCCAGCTGGTGGTCTGGGTCATCGCGTTCCTCGCCGCTCCGTCGACACTCGCCCCGATCCTGCTGTCGAAGAAGTACGTATGGCTGGTCAATGACACGCAGGCGCTTCACGGCAGCATGGAAGCAGACCGGACCATGGCGCTGATGCTCTCGATGATCGCCACCGGGCTGATCACGCTCGTGATCTGGGAGGGGGTCTTTCCGGACCGTCGGGACGGCAGGATTCTCGGCGTCCTGCCGGTGCGCCTGCGAACCTTCGTGATCGCGCGGCTCACGGCCCTGATGGCGCTGTTTGCGCTGCTCGTGATCGCAATGACCGCCCTCTCATCGGTGTCGTTCGGTCTGATCAACGTCACCTTCGCAGGGCCCGGCGGTTTCTTCAGTCGTACGTTGTCGCACTTCGCGGCGGCCGCGGGGCTGGAGGCATCGGTCTTCTTCGGCATCATTGCGCTGCAGTGCGCCTTGTTGAACACAGTGGGCGCTGCGGTTGCGCAGCGCCTCGCCGTCCTGCTGCAGGTCTCGATGGTCGTTGGCGTGTTACAGATGCCGTTGCTCTTGCCGCTGCTCAGCACGCCGCAGGTCCCGGCGTGGGCGCCGCTGAGCGGCCTCGGCATGTCCGTAACGGCGCTGGCGCTGTACGGCGCCAGTTACCGGCGCATGACGCGTCTCGCCCTCGAAGGGACTGGCGCCAGTACAGTCAGGCGGCCGGTGCTGCAACGCCTCGTGACGCTGGCGGCCTCCATCACCGCGTTCTCGCCCCCCGCACGCGGCGTCTGCGTTTTTTCGCTGCGGACGGTCGTGCGCAGCCGTCGCCACCGCATGATTCTCGCGGGCTGGGTCGGTCTGGCGTTCGCGATCGTCGCCGCCGCCGTGATGCCGCTCCTGGTCGGCGCGCGCTGGAACGAACTCCAGAGCCCGCGACCCTCATTGCTGGCTGCACCACTCGTCTTCATCGCTCTGACCCTTGTCGGTATGCGCATGCTGTTTGCGATTCCCTCCGACATCCGTGCGAACTGGACCGTGAAGACGCAACAACCAGTACCCGTGCGGCAGGCGCTGGACGGCGCCGCCGCCGCACTGATGGCGTGCGCGATTCCATCGGTACTGCTGGCGTGGGGCTCCGCAACCGTGCTCTGGGGTGTACGAGTGGGGGCCCTACACGCGCTTTTCTGCGCCTGCCTGGGGTTCCTCCTCGCCCAGGTTCTCGCAATAGGGCTCGACAAGGTTCCATTCACCTGCACCTACGCACCCGGCAAGGCCAGATTCGTGAAGCTGTGGCCGGTGTACCTCACCGCGTTCTCCTTGTACACCTACACGATGGCGAGTCTCGAGGCGGAGCTCCTCCGTCGCGGAGGCATCTACAAGGCGCTCGGTGTGCTGATCGTGCTCGGCGCCGTCGCCGCGTACGTTCGCTACCGGCG
>JACDCA010000133.1 GCA_013694635.1 Acidobacteriota bacterium
GTCGTGTACTCGGCGCTGAACGCCGGCGACAATCCCGAGAGCAACGCCGTCGAGCGATTTCATTTCCTCGAGTACGGCCTGATCACGTGGCTCTTCTATCGTGGGTGGCGTCCGCTCGGCGACCTCGCCATCTTCCTGCTCCCGACACTCGCCGGCATTATCGTCGGCACCGCCGAAGAGTGGCTGCAGTGGTTCATTCCGAACCGTGTCGGCGAAATTCGCGACATCTTCCTGAACCTCGCAGCCATCGTCTGCGGCCTGCTGTTCAGCGCGGGCGTCGCGCCTCCTCCGCGATTCGAGGCGGCGCTGCACCCCTCGTCGAGGCAGCGCGTGCTGCGACTCGCGGCGGTGACTGTTTTGGTGCTGGCGGCGTTCGTCCACACCTTGCACCTGGGTTACGCGGTCGCCGATCCCGAGACCGGCTCCTTTACGTCGCGTTACGCTCCGGACCGACTTGCGGCGCTGCAGGCGGAGAAGGCCGAGCGGTGGAAGACCCGGCCGCCGCCGCTCCTCCTCCAGAGGATTTCGCGCGAGGACCAGTACCTGAGCGAAGGACTGTCGCACGTCCGCTGGCGGAACAGGCAATGGGCCGCGGGTGACGTGGCCGCGGCATGGTACGAGAACCGGATCCTCGAGAAGTACTTCGCTCCGGTGCTCGACACGCCGACGTACGAAGGAAAGCAGGGCCACCGATGGCCGGCGGACCAGCGTGTGGATGCCGCCACGCGCTTCGCATCGGCTCGTCCTCCGGACGCGTACGTCAGCGGCGCCTACCCGTACGACGTGTACACCTGGCCGAAGACACTGTTCTGGGCAGGCGTAATGGCTGTGATGCTCGGCCTGCTTGCCTTAACAAAAAATCTCCTGGTCTCCTGATCTCTGTTGACCCCCTCCTGATCTCCCGGTCAGTAGTTCGAAAGGAACGCGGCGCCCAGCACCAGCGGCATGAGGATGACGAACGTCACGATCCAGTAAATCAGCATCGCGATGATGCAGACGATCACGGCGCGACCCGTGTTCGAGTAGTCGAGCACCTCGCGCGTGGCGATGACGGCGATGACCAGCATCCAGATCGCGATCAGGAAGGAAAGGAACGGTCCCAGGAACGGGATGATGGCCAGCACGTTGAAGACGCCTGGCGACGCGGTGAAGCCGAGAACGCGGAAACCCTCCTGGAAGTCAGCCTTGGTGGAAGGCTCGGGCATGATCTTGGTGCCGATGATGACGATCAGGAACGCGAAGAGGGCGTAGCCGACCAGGGAGATGAGCAGAGTAAAGATCCCGACCATCAAACCCGCGCGGAAGATATTGCCGATCAGCCCCGCCAGGCCGGCGAGGACGATGACCGTGATGGCCTGTCCCAACGCATTCGGATCCGCTTCAATCTCCTGGAACGTCTTCACGTCCGCTTTCATCGCCCCGACCATTCGTTCCGGCAGACTTCCCATATCATCCTCCTGCGCCCGGCACCCGCACCCAGCACGGCCGTAGTCTAGCATCGGCATGGTTACTGCTGTGTGACGTTGAGCGGCAGGCAGGCGGGGGTATACGCATGCTCTCGTGCCCCGCGCAAACCCTAAGGAGGGTAACCATGTTCCGCGGATTGCTGAAACTAGTACTAATCCTCGTCATTCTCGTGGCCGCGGGCGCGTTTCTGCTGGGCTGGTGGGGCAGTGGCGGTTCTTTCCTCACACGGGACCAGGTAGAGGTCGGGACCGCCGGCGTCGAGGAGAAAGCCCGGTCGGCCGGTGCCGCTGCGGGGGAAAAGACCGCACAGGCGGCCGAAGTCGCGAAGGACAAGACCGCGCAGGTTGCTGCGGTCGTGAAGGAGAAGACCGCCGATGCGGCCGTGCGTGCAAGCAAGGCGTGGGACGAGGGTAGCCTGACCGCGAAGATCAAGGCCAAGATGGCTCTCGACGATCACGTCAAGGCACGGAATCTGAACGTCGACACCGTCGGCACGGTCGTGACGGTCAGTGGGACGGTCAACAGCCAGGCGGAGAAAGATCGCGCGCTGCAGCTGGCGAAGGACACGCTCGGCGTCACGCAGGTCATCGACAAACTGCAAATCCGCTAGTGCGCCTTCGGTAGAGGCCGGCTTCAGCCGGCCTTTACTCATTCCCGTCAAACCCTTTCGCCGGTACCTGCGTCCAAGCAGACGCATGGACCGACTCAAGCTCGACCTTCTTTATGCGTTCCGGAACCTCCGAAAGAGTCCCGGGTACGCAATCGTCACGATATTGACGCTGGCGCTTGGCATCGGGGCCAACACCGCCATCTTCAGCGTCGTCAACGGCGTCATCCTCAAGCCGCTGCCATTCTCCGAGCCTGACCGGCTTATTTTCATCACGAGCCAGTTCCCGACCCTCGGCTTCGACCAGTTCTGGGTGTCGTCGCCGGAGTTCATGGAATTTCGCGAGCGCAACCAGTCGTTCAAAGAGGTTGGCGCCTACACCGCCGGGGCCGTGAATCTCGGGACGCAGGATCAGCCGCGCCGCGTGAACTCCGCGATCATTACATCGGAGCTGATACCCGTCCTCGGGTCACAGCCGATCCGAGGGCGCATCTTCACGCGCGAAGACACGTTGCCGGGCGCCGAGGACGTCGGCATACTGGCGGCGGAAGTCTGGGAGACGGCGTTCGCCCGCGATGAAACCATCGTCGCCCGCGTCATCCCCGTCGACGGGATCCCCACGCGCATCGTCGGGATCATGCCGCCGAGCTTCGACGTGCACGACCAGAAGGTCCAGGTCTGGTTGCCGCTCACACTGGATCCGGCCAACGCCGGCAACCGCGGCGGCCACTTCCTGTACCTGGTGGGGCGCCTGAAGGACGGCGTCACGATGACCCAGGCACGCGCCGACCTCGAGTCGATGCTGATCAACTGGACGAATCTCAACCCGAAGACACACGTCCCCGACCAGAAGAATCATCGCCTGCGGTTCGACGGCCTGCAGGACGACATGATCGGCGCCATCCGCAACGCGCTCTGGGTGCTGCAGGGGGCCGTGGGTTTCGTGCTGCTCATCGCCTGCGCAAACCTGGCGAACCTCCTGCTCGCCCGGGCTGAATCGCGGCAGCGTGAGTTCGCGATCCGATCCGCGCTCGGCGCCGGACGCGGCCGCATCCTTCGACAGTTTCTAACCGAAGGAGTCCTGCTGGCCTTGATCGGCGGCGGGGTTGGCGTCGGCATCGCCTTTGGCGGTCTCCGCGGGCTGCTGGCAGCCGATCCCGACAGCATTCCGCGCGCCGCGGACATCTCTCTCGACCCCGTGGTGCTCGCGTTCACCGTCCTCGTGTCGGTCGTCACCGGGTTGCTGTTCGGGATGGCGCCGCTCGTCAACCTTCGCCCGCAGGCGGTCAACATGACGCTGAAGGAGTCGGGGCAGCGCTCGACGGTCAGCGCCACCCGCGCGCGCGTGCGCAGCGGCCTGGTGGCAGCCGAAGTCGCGCTCGCCGTCGTGCTCGTCATCGGCGCCGGGCTGCTGCTGCGGAGTTTCTGGAACCTGATGAATGTGGATGCGGGCTTCAACCGCTCGAAGCTGTCCACCTTCGGGCTCGTGCTCCCGACGACTACCTATCAGAATGCGCAGAGCCGCGTCGCGTTCTTCCGGCGCGTGAACGAGCAGCTCATGCAGATCCCCGGTGTTCAGGGCGCCGCCGCGATGACGGGGCTCCCGCCATTTCGACAGGTGAACGCGAACGACACCGACATCGAGGGCTACACCTCGCCGCCCGAGGGACCGTTCGAGAACATCGACTACTACCAGACCGTCACGGTCGACTATCTCAAAACGATGGGCATTCCACTCGTGGACGGCCGCGATTTTTCTCTCGCCGACGTCACCGGCGCCCCTGCGGTGCTCGTGAACGAGACGCTCGCAAAGACGTTTTTCAAGACTCAGAGTCCGGTTGGCCGCCGGTTGAAGCCCGGCTTCAGCGATCAGATACCCTGGTTCAACATCGTCGGCATCGTCAAGGACGTGAAGCAGGGAGGTCTCAATTCGAAGACCGGGACGGAACTGTACTTTCTTGCGGATCAGGCCCCGGCGCTCAGCCGTCCGGCACCGCGCAACATGAACATCGTCGTCCGGTCTGACCTGCCGTTCGAAACGCTCGGGCCGCAGATCCGCCGGGTCGTTCAGGCGATGGACTCGACGCTTCCCATCGTGCGCTTGCGGACGATGGAGGACGTGTTCGGGGCTTCCGTGTCGCGTCCGCGGCTCCTGGCGCAGTTGCTGGGCATATTCGCCGGCCTTGCGCTGCTGCTGGCCGCGATCGGTACCTACGGCATCCTGGCCTACACGGTCTCGGAGCGGAAGCGCGAGATCGGCATCCACATGGCACTCGGCGCCACGCGCGGCAACGTGCTCGGTAAAATCCTGGGCCAGGGCATGCGGCTGACGGGGTTGGGACTCGTGGTCGGACTCGCGGCGGCGTTCGGATTGACGCGGCTCCTTCAGACGCAACTCTTCAACGTGAAGCCGACGGACCCGATGACGATGACGGCGGTGGCGGGCGTCATCTCGATCGTGGCGTTCATCGCGTGCTACATCCCGGCGAGCCGCGCAACGCGTGTCGACCCGATGGTCGTATTGAGAGATGAGTAGTCCAGCCCTTCAGGGCTGCCTATTGGAACGGCACCGCACTATCATTTCGGCGTGGAACACGCCGACGATCTCGGTCAACTG
>JACDCA010000769.1 GCA_013694635.1 Acidobacteriota bacterium
TTTCGCGGAACTTTCCCTGCGCCTCGGCGACGCTGCTCAACGCGGTGTTGACCGCGAGGATCGCCAGCTCATTGGTTGTGAAAAGATCGCGCAGCTCCTGGTGCGCCAGCGCGACGGCATGCGTCGACGCTTCGTGGCGCCGCTCCCTTGTTTCGAGGGTTTCGTGGAACTTCCCCTGCGCGTCGGCGAGGCTGCTCAAAGCCGCGTTGAAGCCGACGATCGCCTGCTGGCTGGCGGTGAACAGCCCGCGGAGGTCCTCCTGCGCGGACGCAATCGAATGCGTCCACGCGTCGTAGCGCCGCTCACGCGCCGTGAGCGACTCGCGGTACTTGTCCTGCGACTCCATGACAGTGCTGATCGCCGTGTTGAGCACGTGCATCCCGCTGACCGCTTCGCGATCCTTCGTGTCCACGTACGGCGTCACGTGCTGCAGGAGCACCATCAGCCGTCCCTGGAAGGCGGTGATCTTGTGCATCTCGGCGCGAATGGCGGCGACGGTTTCACGATCGCGACGGTGCGCGGCGCGCCGCGCGTCCGCGTCCCGGTTGACGTGCTCAACGACGAGCGAATTGAACGTGAGCTGGCGCTGGAGGTAGGGACCGATCGTGCGCCAGATGAATCCCGCCAGCCGCCCTTTGACGCCCGACGTCTCGGGGGTGGACGGCAGGATGTTCCACGACTCGTTGAGCGTCGCAAGTTTCTGCTCGTCGAGCGGCAAGTCCGGGTCGGGGATGGGCCCCGGCTCGCGAATCGAACGATCCAGCTCGGTGAGTGCCTCGTTGTAGCGACGGTCGGCGTAGTCGCGGTCTCGCTTGAGGCGGCGCAGGGTGTCTTCGAGCGTCGCAGGCGTCATGATTTATCGCCGGGGCCCCCTGCCCCGGGCGCCGAAGCCTTGGCGAAGGCGGCACCCCCGCTGGCTCGCTCCGTTACGCGGGGCCCGACGCCCGCTCCACTCCGCTCGCTTGGTGACAGGGCTCCGATCAGCCCGATCGCCGGGCTGCTCGCGGACGCGTATTCGCGCCGCGGAATTCTGCCTGCCAGGAACGCGAGGCGGCCGGCTTCGACCGCCAGCTTCATCGCGCTGGCCATCGCCACGGGATCCTGCGCCAGTGCGATCGCCGTATTCATCAGCACGCCGTCGGCCCCCAGCTCCATCGCGATCGCCGCGTCGGAAGCGGTGCCGACACCGGCATCGACGATCACCGGCACGCGCGCCTGGTCCTTGATGATCCGGATGTTGTTCGGATTCTGGATGCCGAGCCCCGACCCGATCGGCGCGCCGAGCGGCATCACCGCGGCGGCCCCCGCCTCCTCGAGCCTGCGGCAGGCGACCGGATCGTCGTTGGTGTACGGCAGGACCACGAAACCTTCCGCGACCAGCACCCGCGTGGCTTCGAGGAGCGCGACGTTGTCGGGGAAGAGCGTCCGCTCGTCGCCGATGACTTCGAGCTTCACCCAGTTCGAGAGCCCGACCTCCCGGCCGAGCCGCGCCGTCCTGATCGCATCCTCCGCCGTGTAGCACCCGGCGGTATTCGGCAGAATGAAGATCCGGTCACGATCGATCGCGTCGAGCAGGGACGGCTGCGACCGGTCGGTCAGGTTGACCCGGCGCACCGCGACTGTCACCATCTCCGTCGCTGACGCGACGTGCGCATCGGCCATCACCGCCGGCGACGGGTACTTGCCCGTCCCGACGATCAGCCGCGACCGGAAGGTCTTGCCAGCGATAACCAGGGGGTCGGCCAATGTGAATCCCTAATCCTTAATCCTTGATCCCTCATCTCGCATCCCGCATCCCGCGATCAGCCTCCCCCGACGAAGTTGACAATCTCCACCTCGTCGCTGTCGTGCAGCGTCGTCGTGGTGTACTCCTGCCGCTTGACCACCACGAGGTTGCGTTCGATGGCGACGCGCCGGGCATCGAGATCCAGCGAGTGGAGCAGAGCGCTCAGTGTGACCGGGCCGGGGAGCTCGTACGGCTCGCCATTGAGGCGGATGGTCAAAGTTTACTCCAGGGGTCCGCGCGCAATCCGAATGGTTCGAGCAGCGCATGAAGCTTGCGATCGGCGGTATCAGTGAGATGCGGCGGCAGCGCCGAGCGGGTCGACTCGCGTTCGCGCGGCGTCAACAGGGCCCTTGCGATGACGCGGCGGTAGTCCTCGATCATGTTCTTCCGCGAATGCTGGCGCAGCCAGTAGTCCCGCGCCGCCGCCCCGAGGCGGTTGCGAAGATCCTCGTCGTTCGCGAGCCGCAGCATCGCCAGCCGCAGGGAATGGTCTTCGTCGAGGACGTCCACCGCCACCGTGACCGGACTTGGCAGGGCGTCGGAGGGCGATCCGAGCGGCGCCACCGTCCACGTGCGCGGGTCGAGCGCCGGCACGTCCGCCATGTGCGCCAGGTCCATCGTAATCGTCGGCCTCCCGGCGGCGAGCGCGCGCAGCCATGGACCGGATACCTCCCGCGCCGTCGGCCAGCGCAGGTTCACCGTGACGTCGCACGCGGCCAGATGATCCGTGAACTCGTCGTCCTCGTCGAGATATCCCGTGAGGGTGACCTCCTTCTCCAGCCCCTGGCTGGCGACGTCGGCGACGACGTCGTAATGAGCGGGCGCGGCCCCCGCGAGCATCAGCCGCACGTTTGCCGAATAGAGGAGTGTCGCGGCCAGCGCGCGAAGGACCTGCGGCACACGCTTCTCGGGCGTCAGTCCTCCGAACACGCCAAACAGTGCGACGTCGTCCGGGATGCGGTATCGGGTCCGGATCCGCGCCCGTGCCTCGCGGACGCGTTGCTCGGAGAGGACCTCTCCCTGCGAGAGACGGATCGCTTCGACGACGGAACGCGGGTGCGCCGCGCGGAGCTCCTCGGCGAGGATCGGCGCGTGGACCGCCGTCGCGCGCGAGACTTCCACCACCAGCCCGCGCATGGGCCAGTTGTAATAGAGGTAGTTGTCGAGACCGACGATGCCAAGCTCGGCGGCGTCCGGAGACACGCCGTTCTGACTGGCGGCGAACTCGGCCCGGTAGTCGTCGCGCCGTTCCCGCCGCAGCAGCGCCGCGGCGCGCGCGTGATGCAGCCGCCCATCGTGAAGGACCACGAGGCCGGGATAGCGGAACAAGTACGGCCAGATGTATTCGTGCAGCGTCGAGTTGCCGAGCTGGTAGACGATCAGGTCGTACGGCTCTTTCAGGTGCGTCCAGATGAAGTCGTGGGCGCGCGCCTCGGGATACACATCTATCTGATGGATGCCGCGAAGTCCGTCCACCACCTCGGCGCTGTAAGGCGCCACACCGGTCCGGGCGGGAGGCATCGGGCTGAACCAGGCTAAGCGCGACATTCCCGTATTTTTTCACAGGAGGTCAGGCGATCGGGAGGATTAAAGGGTCTTGCCGGCGTGATAGCATTCCGTGATTACGCTTGCGAAAACATTCACAAGCGGTCTGGAGCGGGTCAGCGGGGCACGGGCCTCGCGATAAAACACACATGCACGGCTGGGTACCAATCCTGATCATGATCGGGCTCGGCGCCGGATTCGGGGCGTTCAACATCCTGCTGTCGCACCTGGTGGGCCCGAAGAAACCGACGCCCGAGAAGCTGGCGCCGTACGAATGCGGGATGCCTCCCGTCGGCGACGCCCGCGAGCGCCACCCTGTCAAGTTCTACCTGGTGGCGATGATCTTTCTCCTGTTCGACATCGAGGTGGCGTTCCTCTATCCCTTCGCGATGGCCCTGCGCGAGCTGCGGTGGGCCGGCTTCATCCAGCTGGTGGTCTTTTTCGCCATTCTCCTGACCGGTTACATCTACGTCTGGCGCAAAGGCGTCCTTGATTGGGGCCATGAGCGCGACTAGCGACTACCGACTAGCCTAGCGACTACCGACTAACGACTGGCGACTAACGACTGGCGACTGAATTATGTCTGAGCACCTTGAGATTCCTGTTCTGACGACGACCGTGGAGAAGATGGTCAACTGGGCGCGCCGGTCCTCGATCTGGCCGGTCACGTTTGGTCTGGCGTGCTGCGCGATCGAGATGATGGCGATGAGCGCGGGGCGCTACGACATCGCGCGCTTCGGGGCCGAGGTGTTCCGCGGTTCGCCGCGGCAATCCGACCTGATGATCGTCGCCGGGCGCCTGTCGCGGAAGATGGCCCCGGTGCTTCGACGCATCTACGACCAGATGCCCGAGCCGAAGTACGTCATCTCGATGGGCGCGTGCGCGTCGGTCGGCGGCGTCTTCGACAATTACGCCATCGTGCAGGGAGTGGATCAGGTGGTCCCGGTCGACGTGTTCGTGCCCGGGTGCCCGCCGCGTCCGGAGTCGCTGATCTACGGCATCGTCATGCTGCAGCGCAAGATCGATCACATGAAGTTGTCCGCGTGATAACCGATCTGACCGCGTACCTGCCGCCCGGATCCTTCGAGCACGCGCAGTCCGCTGACGGCATGCCGACGATCTACGTGCGGCGCGAGCACCTCGTCGAGACCATGCGCGCGCTGCGCGACACACCCGCGCTGCGCTACGCCTTCCTGGCTGACATCGTCGGCGTCGATTACCTGCCACGCGAACCGCGCTTCGAAGTGATCTATCTGCTTGCGAGTCTTGGCGCTCCCGGGTACGGAGAGGCCGTGAAGCGTCTTCGCGTCAAGGTGCGGGTCCCCGGAGAGGACCCCAGCCTACCGACGGTGCTCGATGTGTGGCCGGCCGCGAACTGGGCGGAGCGCGAGCTCTGGGACATGCTCGGCATCCGCGTGGACGAACATCCGGACCTGCGCCGGATCCTGATGCCCGAAGACTGGGAGGGCTTCCCGGGCCGCCGGGATTATCCCGTGCAGATCAAGGAGCCGGTCAAGACGTACGAGCCGCTGCAGGTGTCGGAAGAGGAGTTCGTCGCGAACATCGAAGCCTCGCGGGACCGTTCGCGCAAGCATTGATGGGAGGAGCCGAGGACGCCGCCGCACGGGTACGCGAAATACTGGACGCGGCGGTGGCGGCACATCAGCGGGCACGTAGCCTGGACCACGCGGTGGCACGAGCCGCCGAGGCGATCCGGTCCGCGCTCGCGGCTGGATACAAGCTGATGGTCTTCGGCAATGGGGGAAGCGCCGCCGACGCGCAGCACATGGCCGCGGAGCTGGTCGGACGCTTTCAGCGGGATCGCGGCGGGCTCGCGGCGATCGCGCTGACGACCGACGCGAGCACGATGACGAGCGTCGCGAACGATTACGGGTTCGAGCGCGTGTTCGCCCGGCAGATCGAGGCGCTCGGGCGTCCGGGGGATGTGGCGCTCGGGATTTCGACCAGCGGCGCCTCCGCGAACGTGGTGACCGCACTGGCCGAGGCCAGAGAGGGGGGGCTCATCACGATCGCGCTGACCGGGCGCGACGGGGGAGCCGCCGGGGGCTCGGCGGAGATTCACGTGAACGTGGCCGAACAATCGACCGCGCGGATACAGGAAGTACACAGAACCCTGATTCACGCGATGTGCGAATTGATAGAGGAAGAAAGGTGAGAGCTCCCAGCTGCCAGCTCCCAGAATAGCTGGAAGCTGATAGCTGGAAGCTGGAAGCTGACACAGATGCCCGAACTGCGCACTGAAACGATGACCGTGAACATGGGGCCGCAGCACCCCAGTACGCACGGCGTTCTGCGCCTCGTGCTCGAACTGGCGGGTGAGACCGTCGTCGATACCAATGTGACGATCGGGTATCTCCACACGGGCATCGAGAAGACGGCCGAGCAGAAGAAATGGCAGCAGATCATCCCTCTGGTCGAGCGGATGGACTACCTCGGCGCGCAGTCCAGCAGCCTGGCCTTCTGTCTCGCAGTCGAGCGGCTCCTCGGCGTGGAAGACCGGATGCCGCCGCGCGTGAAGGACATCCGAGTCCTGATCGCGGAGCTGCAGCGGCTGGCGAGCCACCTCGTGGGGCTGGGCACTCACGCGCTCGAGATCGGCGCGGTCTCGGTGATGATGTATTGCTTCCGCGAGCGCGAGTTGCTGCTCAACATCAACGAGATGCTCGCCGGCTTCCGCATGTTCCCCAGCTATCTGCGGATCGGCGGCCTCCGCGAGGACCTGCCGGTCGGGTTCCACGACGCGGTCAATGCGTTTCTTGCGCGCTTCCCTGGCAAGCTCGAGGAATATGCCGGGCTCCTCACCAAGAACCAGATCTGGATCAAGCGCACGAAGGATGTCGGCGTGCTGTCGCAGGAAGAGACGATCGGCTACGGCCTCGTCGGTCCGATCGCGCGCGCGGTCGGCGTGAACTACGACGTCCGCCGCGCGATCCCCTATTCCGGATACGAGACCTACGAGTTCGACGTCCCACTGCAGACTGCCGGCGACGTCTACGCGCGCTACCTGGTGCGGCTCGAGGAGATGCGGCAGAGCGTGCGGATCTGCAAGCAGGCGATCGAGCGGATCCCCCCACGTGGCATGTTCGACATCCAGGACTACCGCATCGTCCCGCCGCCAAAAGACAAGGTCTACACGGAAATGGAAGCGCTCATCCAGCACTTCCTGGTGTACTCGCAGGGGTTCACCGTGCCGCAGGGCGAATGCTACGTGCCGATCGAAGGCCCGCGCGGCGAGCATGGATTCAGCATCGTGTCGGATGGCACCAACCGTCCGTATCGCGTGAAGCTGCGGGCGCCGTCGTTCTACGCGTGCCAGTCAGTGCCGAGAATGATCGTCGGCGGCATGATCGCCGACGTCATCGCCGTCATCGGCTCCACCGACGTTGTCATGGGGGATGTGGACCGATGAGTTTCCACCCGTTGATGGAGTACGACCGCGCGAAATTCCAGAAGTCCGCGCGCCACACCGTGCCGGAGGGGCCGCCGTTCGCCCTCACGCCGGAGCGCCGGGCGCAGCTGGACGAGATCGTGACGAAGTATCCACCCGATCGAAAGCGGTCCGC
>JACDCA010000779.1 GCA_013694635.1 Acidobacteriota bacterium
ATGCCGCTAACGATGCGCAGCCGATGTGGCACGGGAGCACGATCTACTTCCTCTCGGACCGTGGTGCGAACGAGCGCAACAACATCTGGGCGTACGACACCAAAGCGGGCACGATGAAAGAGGTGACGCAGTTTGCCGACTTCGACATCACGTTCCCGTCGATCGGACCCGACGGCATCGTGTTTCAGGCAGGCGGGCGCCTGTATTTCCTCGACGTCCCATCAGGGAAGCAACGCGAAGTCCCCGTGCGGGTGTTTACAGATGCAGCGACCCTCCGCGAGCGGACGGCGAAAGCAGACACGCTGATCCAGAATGCGGCGGTGTCGCCGACCGGGAAGCGGGCGCTGTTCGAGGCGCGCGGCGATGTGTTCAGCGCGCCCGCGGAGTTCGGTCCCGTGGTGAATGTCAGCCGCTCGTCCGGTGTCGCGGAGCGGTATCCCCGCTGGTCGCCTGACGGCAAGACGCTGGCCTACTGGAGCGATCGCAGCGGCGAGTACGAACTGACAGTGCGGCCGGCCGAAGACGCCGGCACCGAGAAGAAGCTCACGTCCCATGGCGCCGGCTTCCGGTACGCGCCTCACTGGTCTCCCGACAGCCGCAAGGTCGCCTACATCGACCAGGGCCTGCGCATCCACGTGACCGACATCCCATCCGGCAAGACGACAAGGATCGACGAGAGTCCGGAGTGGCTGAATCACGGCGGCCTCGACGGGTTCACGTTCGCGTGGTCCCCCGACTCGCGATGGGTGTCGTACTCACGGCCAACCGGCGATGCGAACAACTCGATCTTCCTCTACGACACGAAGAACTCGAAGCTGACGCGCGCGACGACCGGGTATCTGAATGACACGCAGCCGACCTTCGATCCTGAAGGGAAGTATTTGTTCTACGCGTCGGACCGCGAGTTCGATCCGGTCTACGGCAGCTTCGACAACAGCTGGACGTATCCGAACCCGACGCGGATTGTCGCGATCCCGCTGAGAAAGGACGTCCTCTCGCCGCTCCATGCGCGCAACGACGCGGAGTCCGGGGATCCGAAGAAGGATGAACCGAAGAAAGACGAGCCGAAGAAGGACGATGCGAAAAGGCCGCCCCCGGATAAGGATCCTGCCGTCAAGGCGGGCGTGCAGCCGCCGCCGGCCGCCGAGAAACCGGCCGAGGTGAAGAGCGTGGACATCGACCTCGACGGCTTCGAGGCGCGCGCGGTTGTGCTGCCCCCTCCTGCCGGCAACTACTCGGGGCTGGAGGCGATCAAGGGCAAGCTGCTCTACCAGCGCCAGCCGCGCACCGGGTCCGCCGAGACCAAGCGTCCGATCGTCTTCTTCGACTTGACGGAACGTGAAGAGAAGACCGTGCTCGAGGACGCCGGCGGGTTCGACGTGACCGCGGACGGCAAGAAGATGCTGGTCGCGTTCCAGGGGCGCTATGCGATCCTGGACATCAAAACGCCGCAGAAGTTCGAGAAGCCGATCACGACGGCTGACATGGAAGCGCCGGTCGAGCCGCGCGCGGAGTGGAAGCAGATGTTCAGCGACGTCTATCGCTTCTACCGCGATTACTTCTACGACGCCGGCATGCACGGCGTCGACTGGACGGCGACGAAGCAGCGTTACGCCAGGCTGCTGGAGGATGCCGTGACGCGGTGGGACGTCGACTTCATCATCGGCGAGTTCATCGGCGAGCTGAACGCGTCACATACGTATTACGGCGGCGGCGACAAGGAGCAGGCGCCGCCACGCAACGTCGGCATGCTCGGCGTCGATTGGGAACTCTCAGATGGTCACTACCGGGTGAAGCGGATCATCCGCGGCGGGCCGTGGGACACGGGCATCCGCGCGCCGCTCGACGAGCCGGGCGTGAACGTGAAGGACGGCGATTACATCCTGGCGGTGAATGGCGTGACGCTCGACGCCAAAACTGATCCCTGGGCGGCGTTCCAGGGGCTGGGCAACAAGACGGTCATCGTCACGGTCAACTCAAAGCCGTCCACCGCAGGGGCGCGGCAGGTCGTGGTGCGGACGCTGGCGAGCGAAGTCGAGCTGCGCTACCGCGCGTGGATCGAGGAGCGCCGTCAGCTTGTCGACAAG
>JACDCA010000010.1 GCA_013694635.1 Acidobacteriota bacterium
GCGCGGCCCGCTGACCTGGACCGACGCACGGCCCATCGCCCGTCAGATTGCCGAAGCGCTCGATGCCGCGCACGAGCGCGGGATCATCCACCGCGATCTCAAGCCGGCGAATGTCAGGATCACGCCCGACGAGACCGTCAAGATCCTCGACTTCGGCCTCGCGAAAGCGGTGGCTGGCGACACGCCGGCGCAGGATCCGGCGCTGTCGCCCACTATCACGTCTCCAGCGACTCGCGCGGGTACCATTCTCGGAACCGCCGCCTACATGGCGCCCGAGCAGGCCAAGGGCAAGCCGGTGGACAGGCGGGCCGACATCTGGGCGTTCGGTGTCCTGCTCTTCGAGATACTGACCGGCCGCTCCCCGTTCGGGGCCGATTCCGCCGTCGAGAGTCTCGGGCTCGTGGTGATGAAGGAGCCGGACTGGAGCGCGCTTCCTCCTTCCGTGCCATCGCACATCGTCGACTTGATGAAGCGATGTCTGGTGAAGGACCCGAAAGGCCGGCTGCGGGATATCGGCGACGCGATTCCGATACTGATGCAGCCGGATGTCTCGACGCCTGATCCGCGGATCGGGAAGCCGGCGCGCACCGGACGTGCGGTATTGGTTGGGAGCGCTATCGGCCTCGCCCTCGCGGTCGCGGCGGCGGCGATCGCGTGGTCGCTGAAGCCGGCGGCCACGATGCCCCTTCGACGCGTCGACCTGCCGGACGGCGTGGCGATGTCCAGGTCGTTCGCGATCTCGCCTGACGGGACTCGGTACGCATACGTCCACGACGGGCGGCTGTACGTTCGCGAGCTTGCTCAGACCGAACCACGCGAAGTGGCGACGGCTCATCCGACCAACAACTACCTGTTCTGGTCGCCCGACAGCCAGAGCCTCGGGTTCTACGCGGAGGCAACGATTCGTACCGTGCCCGCAGCGGGCGGACCCGTCCTGACCGTGTGCCAGGTGCCGGCATCGGGACAGCTCATATCCGTTCTGTGGCACCCGGATGGCCGGATCGTCTTCGCCGTCTGGCGCGACAGCCTGTACGCCGTCCCGTCCAGCGGCGGAACGCCGGAGGTGTTGCTCGCGATCAACGTCCAGACCGAAATCGACTTTCACGAGACCGCCCTGCTGCCGGACGGCCGGCTGGTCGCCAGCGTCCACTTGCGCGACGACGACCTCGCGCGCGTCGAGCTCATAGATCTTCGCGCGGGGAAACGGACCGTGCTGACCGACGATGCGCTGGTGCGTGATTTCCGATACGCGCCACCGGGGCATCTGCTGTTCCGGCGCGTCGGCACGAACCTGGGACTCTGGGCGCTGCCGTTCAGCGAGAACACGCTGGACCTGTCGCGAGCAGTGTTGCTGTCGCCGGGCGCGACGGCCTACAGCGTGGCGAACGACGGTACGGCGATCGTCCAGGCCGAAGTGCTCCCGAGTTTCACGCTCGAGTGGGTGTCGCGTGACGGAAAGTCTTCGGCCGCCGCGGGTCCGCCGATCGAGGAGCTGTTCCCGTGGATCGCGGTGTCGCCCGATGGCAGTCGCGTAGCGTATGTCGCGGGAACAGCGCGGCCTTCCATCCTGGTCCGCGATCTGGCTACTGGTGCTGACACCCGGCTGACATCCGAGGGGGTAAGGGGACTCAACGCGGCGCTCGGAGGCGCTTCGATGATGATGCACCCGGCCTGGTTCCCCTCAGGCGATCGCGTGCTCTATGCGAGAGGACAGATCGAAGCGGCGCAGCTGACGTCGTGGCGCGCTGACGGCTCTGGTGAGCCGTCGACTCTCACCAAAGGCAGCCTCGGCCGCATCTCCGCGGACGGCAAGTGGCTGCTGTGGCTCGAAGACGTTCGCGGGCTGGGCCTGCTCCGATACTCGGCGTTCAACGGCAGTGCGACCGTCGGTGAACCGCGGACGCCACCCGGAATGGAGAAGGTGAATGTCCGGTCTTTCGATCTTTCGTCGGACGGCAGCCTCCTCGCGTATGCCGCCAGCGAGGAGAGCACGCAGGCGAACGTCCATGTCACGGCGTTCCCCGCGGGTACACCGCGGCGGCAGGTGACGAATAGCGGCGGAACTTTCCCGCAGTTCTCAGCCGATGGTCGCGAGCTGTTCTTCCTCAGCGGCGGCCGCAGCCAGTCAGGCGCGCCCGAAGGGCACCTGATGGTCGTGCCGCTGACGCCGGGTCCGTCGTTGACCCTTGGCGTCCCGCGCGCGCTGCTCACGGGGTCGGCGACGCCGAGCGGGTACGACGTCGTCCGGGACGGCCGCCTGCTCGTGGCGCGGCGGCCCGTGCGTGCCGGTGAACGTCCGCGCGCACTGCTGGTGGAGAACTGGCCGTTGCTGCTGAAGGCGAAATCGAAATGAAGTCTGGCTGGGACGGTTCCAGGTTCTCCGCAGCCGCCGCGATGGCGCCATGCCGGAGCCATTCCTGTGAGTTTCTTCAACGCCCAGCTTGAACTGCCGTCTGTCTGCGCCAGGCTGCCCTCAAACGGACAATCAGTCCCGCCATCGGACACCGGCTTCAAGACATGCCGACGCGGTCGGCCGCTAAGTCCATCTATGGCAACAATTGCCTTGGGATTTCGAATCGGGAACTGGCCTTGCAGACCACGCTGTAGTAAGAGGTGTCA
>JACDCA010000013.1 GCA_013694635.1 Acidobacteriota bacterium
ACGCGGCCCGCGCGAGTTTTCTCGAGGTGCTTCCAGAAACACCGGTAGACCTCACCGACGGCCCATTGATGTCCCGGCGTCGGCGCAGCAGCGTCGCGGACGAATCCGTAGACCAACTCCTGCGGCAATACCGTCTCCGGTGTCCGCAGGTACTCATCCGTCGTCAGTCGCGGCGCAGGCATAGCGGATCCTTCAAGTCAAAAGACGACGATGCCATCGTCCGCAAGCACTCGTCAACGCCCGCCGGGATGGGCCCCACGGCCCCACGGACCTATTAGAGGTATATTTCCCCCGAGGAGAATGCCATGAAGTTGTTTCGATCCGCCCGTTTTGCTCTCGGTCTCGTCGTCCTCAGCGCCGCCCCGCTGGCGGCCCAACAGGCGCCGCCCATGCCGAAGCCTGGCCCCGAACACGAGGTTTTGAAAATGGACGTCGGCACCTGGGACGCCGTCGTCGAATTCTCGATGGCCCCGGGCGCGCCGCCGGCGACGTCGAAAGGGGTCGAGGTGAGCACTTTGGGCTGCAGCGGACTATGCCTGATCACGGATTTCACAGGTGAGGCGATGGGCGCCCCGTTCCAGGGTCACGGCGTCATGACGTGGGACGTGGGGAAGAAGAAGTACACGGGGAGCTGGACCGACTCGATGTCGACCGGTCTGGCGATCACGGAAAGCACCTACGATCCCGCCGCGAAAAAGTGGACGGGTTGGATGGAAGGGCCCGACATGACCGGCGCGGTCATGAAGACGCGCAATGTCGTCGACGTCAAGGATGCCAACAACCGCGTCATGACCGCGTATGCGACGGGACCGGACGGGAAAGAGATGCAGGTGCTGAAGATCACCTACGTCCGAAAGAAGTAGCGTTCAGGCCCTGAAATTCCTGCCGCGCTGGCGGAGGATGGGCAAATCGGCATCCGCCCCGGCCCACGTGGCAAAAAGCGCGCCCGGAGCTGCGGCTCGAACGCGGTCGCCGTCTGCCCGACGCTTCGCGCCTGCGCGAGCGGCGGACGTCCATAGCGGTACAGGACCTCGGCAAACGCGGCCTGCGCGGCATAGCCCGACGCGATCTGCGGAAAGCCTCATGCGGTCGCCGCGGTCATCGTTTCTGCGAGTGTTTCCTCGCGTCGTTCACGCGTCCCTGGAAGAACGCCACCTGACCGCGCGCCCCGCTGATGTCGAAGCTGCGCGCGTGATTGGTCGCCCAGTCGATCTGCCGCCGCGCCAGGTCCGCATCTCCCTGCAATTCCCCGAGCTGATACAGCAGCCGCCGCATCGGCATCGTCTCGAGCTTGTCGGCCAAGGCTTTCTCCGCGACCGCTCGCGATTCGGCGTAACGCCCCGCCGCATTCTGTTGCCTCAGCGCCGCGGCGGCACGCGTGACCGGACCGAGCACGCTGCGCACGAACGTGGCTTCCGGGTATTGCTGCTCGGCGCGCGTAGTACAGCCCAAGGCTGCTGACATTGGGTTGCCGCTGAAGGCATTCCATGGCGGTTACGGGCGGGCTGGCCTATGTAGGTATCAGGCCAGCCCTTCAGGGTGCGACGGAACGCGACCGCTACAACTTGAAGACAAGCCTCCCGTAGAGCGCGCGCCCGTTCATCCCGAACGGGGAATGGCTCGGGAAAGTCTGGATCCCGTTGAATGAGTTCACCGTGATGTTGCGGTCGGGGAATACGTTGAACAGGTTCTGCACTCCCGCCCCGACCGTCACGTCATCCCCCACGCGGAACGAGACTTCCGCATCTGTCAGCCACTTGGGAGAGAAGGTCTGGTCGTTAGCCGGGTTTGCCGTGAAGCTGCAGAACTTCCCGTAGCGCGCCAGGTTGACGAAGGCTCCCCAGCGGTTCCGGCGCCAGTCGCCGCCGAGGCGGACGCTGTCGCGAGGCTGGCCGCAGTCTATGCGGCGGCGCTCGATACGATCGAACAGCACCTGTTCGAACCCCGCGAGCGGCGCCGGTGTTGCCACGGCGCCGACGATCTTCGTGCGCGTGTTGTTGAACGATGCGTTGAGGCGCAGGTCCCCTGCGGTGGCCAGCGACACACGGTAATTCGCCGTCACATCGATCCCGTTGGTGCGCGTGTCGATCGCATTGGTGAAGAACCGCGCGCTGTTCGCGCCAAACGGCGCGAGCAGGTCCGTGATACGTGCGCCGGTGAAATTGCCCGACAGCACGATCCGGTCATCGATCGAGACTCGGTAGTAGTCCACCGTGATGTCAAAGCCGGGCATCGGCGCGATGACGACGCCGGCGCTGGCGTGCGTTGAGTTTTCGGGCTTCAGTTCCTGAGCGCCGAGCACCTGCGCGGCGGGCGAGTTGACCGGCAGCGTCAGCGATTCGAACGGCACCAGCCCCTGTCCGGGGACGAGGATGAAATTCGTGGCGGTCGACGAGAAGAACGACTGGCCGAGCGACGGCGCGCGGAAGCCGGTGCTGAAGGAGCCGCGGGCGACGAACCGGGGGTCCGGCTGCACGCGCACCGTCACCTTGCCATCAACGGTGTTGCCGAAATCGGAATAGTGTTCCGTTCGCGCCGC
>JACDCA010000051.1 GCA_013694635.1 Acidobacteriota bacterium
GCGCGGATATCACCTGGCGCAACCTGCGCGAGCACGGGATAGCGGTCCGGCGCGGCGAAGTAGTCAGCGATCCAGTCGGCGACACGGTGGGCGTGGCGGCGGAACTCCTCGGGGTCCATGTCGCCGCGCTCGGCCATCGGTCTCCTGCTATTTCTTTTCGACCTCGATGCTCACGGGCGCCGTGAGCCTGACGGTGACGACCGTCCCGGCAGGAAGCGTGGCGGCGTTGCGATCGCCATGCATGACCGCCGCTGTACCACCGGCCGCCCCCGTGGCGCCGCCGAGCACTGCGCCTTTCTTGCCGCCCATGATGGCGCCGAGAATCGCGCCGCCCACCGCTGCGCCGCCTATTTTACGCGCGCTCTCGGCGCTTGGCGAGTCACCTTCGCGGTAGATCGCCTCCGTGCTGAGTGGCACCTCTGTACCGTCGCCGAGCACCAGCGTATGAAAGCGCACTCCGAGCCGCGCACGCTCTTTCATCTTCCCGCCCCGCTCGACCATCGTGACCGATCCGATGACGCGCGATCCGGCAGGGATGGCGACGCGGTCGTCCGCGCTGACATCGCGCGTGACGCGGGCCCGGACACGATCCTCGACGCGTGCGTGCTCGGTGGAAATGGGTGTGTCAACCTGCAGTCCGACAACGGCCGATGCCGGGATCACGACTTCCTCGAATTCCGTTTCGGGAGCCGGAGGCGGATCCGGGACGCGTCCGGGCTCAATCGACGCGACGTGGGTCTCCGGAGCCGGGGTCGAAACGGGAGCCGGGGCTGCCGCTCGTTCCACAGGTTCTGGCGCGACCGCGCGCGTAGGCTGCGGCTTGTGTTCCGCTGCTCGACTGACACTCTCGCGCTCGGCGGTCCGTGACTTCGGGCGAGTTGCGCGGGCCGGATTCGGGTTGGCAGCGGGTGGCACGAACGCTTCTTTATGAGGAGTGACGGTCGGGTCGGCAGCGGGGGTGACGACCGCTTCGGCAGCGGGGGTCACGACCGCGTCGGTTTCGGCTACCGGCTGGCCTGACGAAAGTACCGGCCCCACGGCTGCTGTTGGGGCCGGTGTCGCGTTTTGTCGCACGGCTACGTACGCGCCGCCGGCCGCAGCGGCCACGCAGCCGACCGCGAGCAGGCCGAGCACGAGGGATTTCGGAATCATGCCTTCACTCCTGTATGGGGCCGGTTGAGCAATTGCTGTACCCCAGCGCTATGGTCGAAATGCGCCGGTTCAACCGGGTTTTCCGCAGCTTACGCTCGTTCTCGCGCCTCGCGTGGACACCTCGTGTCCTCAGGGCAGGACCGTTTTGCGGGCTGAAGGCTGGTTTGCCTGCCAAACAAGCGCGGCTGTTTTCGGCACTTGAGTTGCAAGGATCCGCGGGTCACACTGGTTGCCCGGAGGCACCATGCATCGTCTGCTGCCTGTTCTATTGCTGCTCCTCCCGTTATCGGCCGCTCCCGCCGAGGCGGTGACCGTTCGGGACCTGATCGAGCTGACACGGGCGGGCCTGGGCGACGAAGTGCTGTTGGCCTTGATTGAGGTTGATCGGGGGGTGTTTGCGATCGACACGGACACGCTGAAAACTCTGAAGGAGGCGGGCGTCAGCGAGCGGGTCATCGTCGCGTTCGTGCGCAGCGGGCGCATGCCGCTGCCGGTCCAGGAGAGTTTCCCGTTCGAGACCGAATTGCCCCAGCCGGAGCCACCGCAGATCGTCGTCATCGACCATCACGAGCCCGAGCGAATCCGGGAGGTGCCGGTCCCGATCTACATTCCCGTCGACACGCGACGTCATCACAGCCTGCGCCGGGTGGTGGAGCAGCCAGTCTCAGATTTCATTCCGTTTTCCGGGGGGCGTCCGGTCCGGGCGTCGGATCATCCGTCACAGGCTCCGAGGACGGAGCCGGTTTACTGGGGCTTCGGCGGCAAGCTCAGGCCAGACGCCTGGAAGCCGAAGCAATAGTCACGCGGCGTCCTTCTCCACCGCTTTCTTCCGCATCTCGCGCCCGAGCTTGATCGCCGCAGGCAGCAGGACAGCTGCGCCAATCAGCAGTTCGCTCGGCCTCCTTGACGGCTCCGGCGTCGGCGCTGTTTGATCGAGGTCGCAGTTCACGTTGTCCGGGAAAGGCGGTGCGTCGATCTGACCCTTGGCGCGCCGCTCCTGGTACGCGCGCTCCGCGGCCGGACCGATCTTCTTCTTCTCGCCGGGGATCTTTTCACCGACGCTCTTGCCGTACGGAGAGGCGTGTTCGATCTCCGCGTTCATCTCCGCCCCGATCAAAATGGCGATGCCAGAGGCATAGAACCATAGCAGGAGCACCATCACGCCGCCGAGCGCGCCGTAGGTCTCGTTGTAGTTGCCGAAGTACGCGAGATACAGCTTCAGTCCGACTGACGCGAGCAGCCACAAGGC
>JACDCA010000085.1 GCA_013694635.1 Acidobacteriota bacterium
TCCCGCCAGTCGGCACAATAATCGTCGTCTTGCCGCCTCGGACCGCGTCCCGAACCTCTGTCCAGGTGAGCTCCTCAAGAAACACCGAGCTCTGCGCTGTGGCCAGCAGCGGGCTCACGATCAAGGCAACAACGAAGAGTAAACACACTCGAACCATGTCAGTACTCCCACCGCTGATGTGCGCCCGTGCGGTCTAACGCCTGGCATCAGCCGCGGCGCGTTCCGGCCGTTGGCGCCGTCGGCGGCATGCCATGTTAGTCGCCGGGCTTGCCGCCGTAGATGTCCGTGCTCAAGTACCGCAGTCCGGAGTCCACGATGAGGGTGGCGACGGTCGCACCAGGCCCGAGTTGCCGCGCCACCCTGATCGCGGCGACGACGTTCGCGCCGGATGAGGCACCAGCGAAGATCCCCTCCTCGCGGGCCAATCGCCGGGTCATTTCCTTTGCGTCCTCGGTGGTGACTGTCTGGATCTCGTTGACGAGTTCGGGCTCCCACAGCGGCGGGATGAACCCGATGCCGATGCCTTCGATCTTGTGCGAACCGGATGGCTTGCCCGAGAGCACGGCGGATTCCGCGGGCTCGACGGCGACAATCCGAATTCGATCGTTGTGGACCCACAAGGACCGGGTGACGCCATGGATCGAGTGAGCCGTGCTGACCGAGTGCACGAACGCCTCGAGCTGGCCGCCGGTCTGCCGCCAGATTTCTTCTCCGAGCGGGAGATAGCCTTCGATGGCGTCGTGGTTATTGAGTTGATCGCAGTACCAATGACGGGGCCGCTGGCTGATGTCAGCCGCCGTGCTGATCATCGTTTTGATCAGGGTCTCGGTGATCTTCTTGTTGTCGCTGGGTACATCCGTCACCCTCGCCCCGAACGCCTGCATCGTCCGCCGCTTCTCATCACTGAATGCATCAGAAAACACGATTTCAAGACCGTATCCTCGTGCTGCGCATACGAGCGCCAAGGAAACACCGGTCGTGCCGGCCGTGTACTCGACGACCGTCCCACCAGGCTCAAGGCGTCCGCCCGCTTCCGCACGCTCGATGGCCGCTTTGGCCATCCGATCCTTCATACTCCCAGTCGGATTCGCCCACTCCAGTTTCGCGACGACGCGTCCCGAGCCCAGCGGCACGACCTTCTGGAGCTCGACGAGTGGTGTGTTACCAATCCCGCCAAGTACGTTTGGGATACTCGTGATCATCACTGCCTCTGTTTCGTGCGCCTAACGCCCGGCTTCAGCCGCGGCGGCACCAGATGCTTGCACGCGCAACCGTCGGCTGCAAGCCATGTTAGGCCGCGCCTTCACCACCTACTCATTCGTCGCGGCTAACTTTCGTCAGCCGGATCATCGACCCACCCGACGGGCTCGTCACAAGTTCGAGCGAGTAGGTGAAGGCTGTCCCGTCCAGTGGGCTCTCACCCACCCAGTCAATCACGGGTTGACGGACGAGGATCCCGTCGACCACGAATAGAAATGCCCCATACGCGTAGACACCGTTTGGAACCTGTAAATAGGTGGTAGTCGTTCCTGCAGAAACTGTTCCGAATGTCACGGTGCTTGCGGGAAACTGAATGACCAGACCCTGTATCGCGACCGCGCCGCTGTTGAACACCCTCAGGCGAGTGTCCTTTGGCGACGTTGGAGTGCTGCAAGCGGTCAGCGCCGCCGTCAGGGCAATGACGCCCGCGACGGAGCACGCCCTGTGGCACAACCGAAATATCCACATCGTTCAACGGCCTTTCTCTTTCCTGCGCCATTCGTTGACGATCGACGACCGGCCACGAATAGCCTCAAGCGGCCTAACGACTCTTGAAGTAAACCGGACGAGGGCACCGGCAGCCAACCGTGGGTCACGATTCACGATCGGCCGCCTTGCAATCCTCTGAAAGCGCGGATGTTAGCACGGCCGTACAGTCGGAGCCTGGAGTTGATTAGCTGCGGAGTCCGCGGTCATGTGCAAGCCGTCGCAGCCAACCGTGGTCCGTCACACGGCAAGATCGAAACAACTCGTTGGTGCGTCGGCAGATACTGGATGTCGGGTCATCGAACGCGCTTACGTGCAGACGGCCGCAGCCAACCGCGACCGCGTATTGCTACAGACGATCGGCAGAACTCCTGACGCCCAGGGCGCCACGATTCACGACGTGCGTGTAGATCATCGTCGTGCTGACATCTGCATGGCCAAGGAG
>JACDCA010000008.1 GCA_013694635.1 Acidobacteriota bacterium
GCTTTGGCCCGTTGCGCTTCGTTCTTCAGGCGCGGGTGAGCCCGCCCGGACCGCGCCCGACGATGCTTGCAATGCCGAGCCACGCCAGCGGCAGTACCACGAGCATGTATGTGAGGTACTGGCCGTAGATGCCGTCCGGTCCGTACGGCTCAGTGGCCTCGTGCAGGGGCGCGCTGTAAGCGAAGATGTTGGCCTCGGTCAGCTCATGGAAGCCATAGATGAGAAGTTGGACCACGAAGACCAGCAGGAACACTGCGGTGACTTGAAAGAAGCGCGCGAGATTGACCCGGTAGCCGTAACGCGACCACAACCAGGCAACGCACGCGGCCACGATCGTGCCGCCGACCGCCCCGCCGATGATCTCCGCGGAGCGCACCTGGAAGAGCAGGGAGTTCATCAGCAGCGCTGTCTCCATGCCCTCGCGCGTGATCATCAACAGCGTGAAAGCGAAGACGCCGGCAAACGCCGCGAGCCCGGTCTTGACCGACGACGCCTCGAGGCGACCTTCGATGTCCCGCTTCATGTGACGGCCCGCACGCCACATGTGAACGGTCAGGGAGCAGACCAGCACCGCCGCTACCATCGCCAGAACGCCTTCCCATAACGCCTGATTGGCGGCCTGCGCGAATAGAATGCCTGCACCGATGCTCAACAGGACCGATACGGCGATCCCCCAGTGAACCGCCGGGATCAGCGCCGTGCGTCCGGTCTTCTTCAGATAGGCGAGACTGATGGCGACGATGAGGAACGCCTCGAGCCCTTCACGTAATGTGACGACGAATGCCTGAAGCATGAATGTCCCGCGGAAATGCGAATGATCTCGTTTTCAAAGCCTATATTGCCTATGTCCGACCAGTCAAGTCGGATATGCGCCGTGCAATAATTTCGCAGGGCGCTCCGCGATCGGAGCCAACTTCCCCGGTAACCCATCCAATGCTGAGACGATTCACGCTCGCGACTCTGCTGCTCTTGCCAATGACCGTCCTGCACTCTCAGAAAGCCCCTGACGCCGCCTTGCTCGACAAGGCGCGCGCGTTGCACAAACAGGTGCCGCTCATCGACGGCCACAACGACTATCCGTGGGCGTTGCGCGAGAATGCCGCGCGTGATCTCGACAAGCTGGACATCACGAAACCGCAGCCCACAATCATGACGGACATCGCCAGATTGCGTGCGGGCGGCGTGGGCGGCCAGTTCTGGTCGGTTTACGTCCCAGCCGATCTCGCCGGGCAGGCGGCGGTGACGGCTGCGCTCGAACAGATCGATATCGTCCACCGCATGATGCGGAAGTATCCCGAGACGCTGGAGCTGGCGCTGACCGCAGACGATGTGGAGCGGGTATTCAAAAAGAAAAAGATCGCATCGCTCATCGGCATGGAGGGCGGGCATGCGATCGACAACTCGCTGGGTGCCCTGCGCATGTTCCACCGCCTCGGCGCGCGCTACATGACGATTACGCACTCGAAGAATGTACCGTGGGCGGATTCGGCTACGGACCAGCCGACGGTCGGCGGGCTTTCGCCATTCGGTGAGCAGGTCGTCCGGGAAATGAACTGGCTCGGAATGCTGGTGGACCTGTCGCACGTCTCCCCCGACACGATGGAGGATGCCATCCGGGTGAGCGCCGCGCCGGTGGTGTTCTCACACTCGTCGTCACGCGCCTTGAACGACGTGCCGCGCAACGTGCCCGACAACATCCTGCAGATGCTCCCGAAGAACGGGGGCGTCGTCATGGTCACGTTCGTGCCCGGGTTTCTGTCACCGAAAGTCGCCGCCCACAGTGCAGCGCAGACTGCGGAACAGAACCGGCTGAAGCAGCAGTACCCCAGTGATGAAAACGCCGTGAAGGCGGCGGGCGAGGCCTGGCTGAAAGCCAATCCCGCGCCGCGCGCCACGATCGCTGACGCGGCGGATCACATCGATCACATCAGGAAGGTCGCCGGCATCGACCATATCGGCCTTGGCGGCGATTTCGACGGCATCACGAGCGTTCCGGAGGGGCTGGAGG
>JACDCA010000129.1 GCA_013694635.1 Acidobacteriota bacterium
ATCTCACGTCGACGAGGTGTCCGCGGCTTTTCAGCTGCTCGCCGAGGTGAAGCGATGGATGGACGTCACCTACCAGCCGCAAGGCTACAACGTCGGCTGGAACTGCGGGGCGGTCGGCGGACCGGACGTGATGCATGCGCACATGCACGTGATCCCGCGGTTCGAGCAGGAGCCCTACGCGGGGCGTGGCATTCGGTACTGGCTGAAGCAGGAGCCCAATCGGTGGCGCTGACTGACGACTACCGACTGACTATGGACTATCGACTGTCGGCTGATACCATTCACCTGAATGGATCTGCATCGTCGCTACTATCCCGAAACTCGGCTTCCGCAAGGGCTCACGATCTCGGCCGATCTGACGTCCAACGAAGACATCGCGGTCGAGGGAACGTTCGACGGGGCGATTACGGTGCCGGGCCATCATGTCGAGATCGGCGCCTCCGCCCGGGTGCGTGGGAAGATCGTGGCGCGGGCCGTGACGATCCACGGGACGCTGGATGGAACCGTCATCGCCGGCGAGCGGGTCGACGTTGAGCGCACCGCGTCATTCAGCGGCCATGTGACGACACCGTCACTCGCGCTGTTCGAAGGCGCCAGATTCAACGGCACTGTCGACCCCGCCCGCACTGAAGCCGCCATGCGCGTCGCGGCATACCGGCAGAAGCAGAAATAAACACGTGCTACGTGCTACGTGCCTTGACGGCAGCCGCACGTCGCACGTCGCACGGGTTAGAGATATTTCTTCAACCAACCGAACACCGCCTCGTGCCAGTAGCGGCTGTTGGCGGCCTTCAGGACCCAGTGCCCTTCGTCGGGGAAGACGAGGGCTTCGGCGGGGACGCCGTTGCGACGCAGGACCGTGAACATCTGCAGCCCCTGATCAACCGGCACCCGGTAATCGAGCTCGTTGGTGATGATCAGTGTCGGCGTCTTGATCTTGTGCGCGTAAAGGTGCGGTGACCATTTCGCGAATTGCGCGCGCGCCTTCGGGTCCCAGGGTTTGCCACCGAACTCCCATTCCGTGAACCACAGCTCTTCGGTCGCCATGCTCATCGAATCGAGATTGAAGACGCCGTCGTGGCTGATGGCTGCCTTGAACTTGTCGGTGTGGCCGAGGATCCAGTTCACAGCATACCCGCCGTAGCTCGCGCCCGCGATGCCCATGCGCGCGTTGTCGGCGAACGGCATCTTCGAGACATCGGCGACGACGGCATCGATTTCGGCCATGACGCGGCCGCCCCAGTCGCCGGAGATGCGGTCGACTACGTCCTGGCCAAAGCTTGTCGATCCACTCGGGTTGGGCGCCGCCACGACCCAGCCCTGGGCTGCCCACAGCGACGGGTTCCAGCGGGTGGACCATCCGTCGCCCCAGACGCCCTGCGGACCGCCGTGGATCAGGAAGACCACGGGGTACTTCCTCGACGGCTCGAAGTTCGGAGGCTTGATCAACCAGTACTGGACGGTGCCGCCGGCGGCAGCGACGCTGCGGGTCTCCGGTTCCGTGAACGCGACGTCCTTCAGCCACGACTCATTGGCACGCGTCAGCGGCTTCACCGCGGATCCGTCGATCGCGGCGCGGAACACTTCCGGCGGCGCCGTCAGAGACGCCTTCGAAAACACCACGAAGTCCACCCCCGCATTGACGCCGGCGATCGCGCCTCCCTGGAGCACGCGTTTCGGCGTGCCGCCGGACGCAGGCACCATGAAGAGAGCGTCACGTGCGCTCTGCGAGGCGGTGAACCAGATCGTGTCGCCATCCTTCGAGAGCCCGAAGCTGCCGACGGAAATATCCTGAGTCGGGAAGAGCGTGCGCTTCGAGCCATTCGCCACGTCATAGGCATCGAGATACCAGCGGTCCGACTCGAATCCCGCGCGTCGCTGCGACAGCGTGAACACCGTACGGCCGTCACGGGAGAACGTCGGATGCGTGTCGGCGGCGGGGTTCGCCGTCAGCTTGCGGGCTTGTCCTCCCTCCACAGGGACGAGCCACACATCGTTGTTCGTCGTCCAGGCCTCCTTGTCGTTCCCTTCGCGGTTCGAGACGAAGGCGACGGTTCGTCCATCGGGTGAAAAAGCGATCGCCGCATCTTCCTGCTGCGTCGGCGGCGAGTCGAAGTCACCCGGCGTGAGATCGCGCGCGCGGCCATCTGCGACGGCAGCGACGAACACGTGGTGCCGGGTGGTGTCGCGCCACTCGTCCCAGTGGCGGTAGAGCAGCCGTGTCAGCCGGTGTACCTTCACGGGATTCAGCCCGGCCTCTTCGAGCTTCTTCTTGTTGCATTCTTCGTCCGCGCACTCGGGGTACACGTCCGACACGAACGCGACCCGCTCATTGTCTTGGGCCCAGACAAGTGGCGGCTGGACGCCGGCGGCAAGGCTCGTCACCTTTCTCACGCCGGTTCCGTCGGCGTCGGCGACGTAGACCTGCGTCGCGCCGTCGCGACTGGCGAGAAAAGCGACCCGCTTGCCATTCGGAGACCACCGCGGCGTGTTTTCCGTTTTCTCACCGGTGATGAACGCCTTCGCTTCGCCCGAGCCATCCGCCGGCACGCTCCAGATGTCCGCGTTTCGCCGGCCGGTCTTACCGTCCGTCGTCGTCTTCGCGAAGAGCACCGTGCGCCCATCGGGCGACAGCTGAGGGTCGGCGATGCGTGGCGCGACGATGAGGTCTTCGATCGTCATCGCGCGACGGGCGCCCGCTGACTGAGCGCCGAGGACCGAAACCACGCAGGCGACTCCGCCCAGCACGAGTGCGCAAGCGATCGGACGGCTGTATCCCATTGAATCCTGTCTCCTCACGCTATAACGCCAGCGGCCGACGGAAGGTTGCGGCGGCGCCGTTGGCCCATTTCGAATGACACCCGCCGCACATCAGGGCCGCGAACGTCTCAGCCGCCACTCTGATCGTCAGCACACGGGATCCCGAATCCTCCGCGGCGACGAACGTCGCACCGCAGATGCCGCACGCCTCTTCGCGCGCAAGGCTCACGTGTTTGAGGGAAACCGTCGGATTGATCATGGGCTCAGTGTAATTCACGCGCGGGCGCGGGGCGCGGTGCGGAAGCCCACACTGATAACTGATCACTCAACACTGATTACTTCTTAGCTCCCTCGAGCCGGGAGCGAAGACCGCTGAGCAGGCGCTCGGTGGTGGTACGGCCGCGCGAGCGGACCGCGGCGCGTTTCACCGGACCCAGCAGCCCGGAGAATGCGTCGACGCGGGATCGGTTGACGTAGATCACCGTGACGCCAGGGCCGCCGGTGCCGGGGGCATCTGCGACCAGCGTCAGCCCGAGCGAGGCGTGGAAGAAATGTGAGGCGTAGATCTGCCGGGTCGCGATCGCCGTGAGCCCGGGCTCCGGCGCGGACATGATGACGTGCGTGAGACTGATCACCGCCGTCGAGGCGATCTTTTCGACCGACCAGTACAACATGTGGTCGTTCGTGCTCTTCGAAATTCCGGCAAACGCCGCAATGTCTCCCCGGATGGCTGAGAGTTCGTGATCGAGGTACGGCGACCTCCGTAGGATCGGTCCAAGGTCCGTCGAGATCCGCCGCGGCCGCGAGTCATCGTGGTACTCCATCACCGCGGCGTCTCCACGCGCCATGTAGTCGGCGGCGTACGCGGCCAGGTGCTCGCGGAGCGCCTCCGTCGCGCCCCCCACGCCCCCCGAGCCCTTGAGTGCCGCCTGCACCCGCGCCATGCCCGCGCCGTCGAGGCGCATGTCGCAGTCACCCGGCTTGCACCGTCTCAACGTGCTCACGTCACCGTCATCGAGCATAAACGCGCGCATATCGGCGGCTGACGGGGGAGAACTGAATCGACCGATTGAGAGCACAGCTGGAGCGCGCTTGAAGGCCGCGATATCCCGGAAGCGTTCGACGAAGAACGGCCGCGAGATCGCCATGAACACCGCACCGGCGATGGCCACTTCGTCGGGGTCGGCGACGAGCGATCGGGCGACCGCCGTGCCTCCCGCCGCTCGCGCGAGATCATTCGCCGAAAACCCGCCGTAGTTGCGGAGAAATACCGCCGGTTCCAGCGCGGCTTCGATGGCCGAGGTGGAGGGCGTCAGAACGGCGAGCCCGACCGTAAGGACCGCGAGCG
>JACDCA010000163.1 GCA_013694635.1 Acidobacteriota bacterium
GTGGGAACGGCTGGCGCCGCCGCTGATGGGGCACGGGCTTGCGAACGAAGTGCTCCTCGAGGTGCCGCGCGACAGCCTGGCGTTCTGGACGACGCGTCTCGAGAAATACGGGACGCGGCTGCACGCCCCAGAAACGCGCTTCGGCAGCCAGGTGCTGCCGTTCATCGACCCGCACGGGCTGAAAGTGACGCTCGTCGAGGATGCATCGGACCGCCTGTTTGCACCGTGGAGCGGCAGCCCCGTTCCGGAGCAGTATCAGATTCGCGGGCTCTACGGCGCGCGCGTCTGGGAGCGTGACGGGGCGGCCACGGCGATCTTTCTCAAGCGGGTCCTGGGTTTCGAGCCGCTCGGCGCCGATGCGGGCTGGACTCGCTTCGGCTTTCGCGACGCCGCCGGCGTGATCGACGTCCGAGAGACTCCCTCAGAACGGCGCGGACGGTGGGGGACGGGAAGCGTGCACCATCTCGCGTGGCGCGTGGATGATGAGGCCCATCACCTCGCGGTGCGCGACCAGGTGGCCGCCGCGGGCGCGCAGCCGACCGGTGTCATCGACCGCTTCTGGTTCAAGTCCGTCTATTTCAATGAGCCGGGAGGCGTCCTGTTCGAGCTCGCCACCGACGGCCCCGGATTCGCGGTCGACGAAGCGCGCGAACATCTCGGCGAGACGCTCGTGCTGCCGCCGTTCCTTCAGCAGTATCGCGAGAAGATCGAGGCGGTCCTCCCGCCGTTGACGCCGCCCGCAGAATCGTCAGGCGGGCGGACGTAGGGTGGCTCGGCCTCTGTCAACACCGCTACCTATGTTCGCGACCTCATCGCTCGCAGGCAGGATCGAACGGGCGGAAGTGGCGCTCGTCGCGTCAGCGGCCGAGGCCTGTGGGGCTCGCGTCCCTGCCTCGCAGATGATCAACACCCGGGTGGCGGGGGGTGTTGCCGTCTTTGTCGAGCAGGGCTGCCCCTTCAACAAGATTGCCGGCCTTGGCTTCGACGGCGTGCCGTCGGACGCTGAGCTCGACGCCATCGAGTCCGGTTTTGCCGACCGGGGCGCACCGGTGCAGGCGGAAGTCTCGTCGCTCGGCGATCCTGGTGTCGTGCGGCAGCTCACGCGCCGGCACTACGAGCTGGTGGGATTCGAGAATGTCCTCGGCCTCGACCTGCGCGCATGGCAGGCTCCTGCCGAGACCGGGGCGGGGATCGACGTCCAACCCGCCATGGACTCTGAGGGAAGGATCTGGCTCGCCACCGTCACCGACGGATTCCTGCAACCGGACGTGTCCGATGGACCGGCCGGCCACGAGTCGTTTCCGCGTGAGTCGCTCGAGCGGATTTTCGGCGACTCGCTCCGCTCGACCGGGATGGAGCGCTATCTGGCCAGAAGGGATGGCGTCATCGCAGGAGGCGCGAGTCTGCGGGCCGGTGATGGCGTCGCGCTGCTGTGCGGGGCGGCCACGCTTCCCGAGCACCGGCGCCGCGGCGTTCAGCGCGCGCTGCTGTACGAGCGCCTCCGCTTGGCGATCGCGCGCGGCTGCGACCTCGCCGTCGTCACGACGCAGCCCGCGTCGAAGTCGCAAGCCAACGTCGAACGCGTGGGCTTCGCGCTGTTGTACGTCCGTGCTGTGCTGGTGAAGAGCCCCGGGGTCAGACGCAGTTCAGCCCTTTAGAGGGCTGTGATGGGTGGTATGGGTGCCGAGCAGCCATTCGCCGAGGGTATCGGCATTGGTCGCGGCAGAATGCGTGTGCCTGCCGCAGATGTCGCAGAGCGCGGACCGGCATGTCGACGGCGCGAAATGCGACGACGAATACCCGCACAGCAATGTGAACGGGCACTGTGCCGCGAGCCCGTTCCACAACTCCTCGAGGCGCACGGCGCCGACGAAGTCCTGCTGTTCGGCGAGGAGCTCGACGACCTCTCCATAGATCCAGAGTTTGCCCGTGGCGGCGAGCTGATTGACCAGCGGTGCGAAGCAGCCATTGAACCGGGCGCCGTCGATCGCACCGTCCTCCGTGATCCGGTCGAGGATCTCCGCCGCGTCGAGTGCGACGAGGCGTTGACGTCCGCTGCTGTCCTGGGGGAAAAACCCGGCTGTCTGCAGGGCAGAGAGAATGGCCGCACGGTGTTTCGGCTTTGCAATTATGAGAAGGTTGCCGCCGGCGTTGTAGCCCTCGACGAAGAAGGAGGTGACGGTCGCGGCGAGCGATGCGGGGGTGTCGAAGAGATGCAGCCGGTGTGTCACGCTATTTCTGTTAGCCAGCGCCGTGCCAGCGGATTCTCAAATGATATGGCAGGCAAAAATTCGACGGCAAGCTCAGCCGTCAGACCGAAATCCTCTCACCCGCGGGCGCTCAGGCCGGTTTGCGCCTCGACGGGAGACAATGGAGGCCATGGGTAGTCTGATCGAAGCCATCGAGATCAAGCGGAAGTCCTATTTTGAGTATGACGGCGCCCCCTATCATTGCCTCGACGTCGACGTGTCGAAGCCGACCGCGCGTGGGGGACAGACACTCGTGCGGGTGAAGATGCGCAACCTGCTCACCCGGGCCGTTTTCGACAAAACGTTCAAGGCGGGTGAGAAATTCAAGGAACCGGACCTGGAAATGGCTCCCGCCACATTCTTGTATGCGGATGGCGACGGGTACCACTTCATGGACCAGGTGACGTTCGACACACTCACCCTCAG
>JACDCA010000168.1 GCA_013694635.1 Acidobacteriota bacterium
CGGGTGTGCTGGTCAACTCGGTGAAGTATTCGGTCAGCTCCTCCTTGGTATTCCGCCAGGTGAAGTACGTGTACGACTGGGTGAAGCCGCACTTGGCGAGATACCGCATGATCTTCGGCCGCGTGAAAGCCTCGGCGAGGAAGATCGCATCTGGCCACTGGCGTTTGATGTCATCGAGTGCCCATTCCCAGAAGCCGTACGGCTTGGTGTGGGGATTGTCCACTCGAAAGATCTTCACGCCGTGGCCGATCCAGAACTCGATGACGCTCTTCAACTCACGCCACAGCGCCTCCCAGTCGTCCGACTCGAAATTGATCGGATAGATGTCCTGGTATTTCTTCGGAGGGTTCTCGGCGTACTTGATCGAGCCGTCCGGCCGTCGCCTGAACCACTCCGGGTGTTCCTTGACGTAGGGGTGGTCGCGAGACGCCTGATAGGCGAGGTCCAGAGCGATCTCGAGGCCGTGTTGCCGCGCGGCATGGACGAACCTGTCGAAGTCCTGGAGCGTGCCAAGCCCCGGTTCGACCGCTGTGTGTCCGCCGGCTTCGCCGCCGATTGCCCACGGGCTGCCCGGATCCTCGGCGGCCGGTTCGAGACTGTTGTTCCGCCCCTTTCGAAAGCTGCGCCCGATGGGATGGATGGGGGGCAGGTACAGGACATCGAACCCCATGCCGGCCACGTAAGGCAGCATGCCCGCCGCTTCATCGAACGTTGCACTGCGCGAGGGATCCGGACCGGCCGAACGCGGGAACATCTCGTACCACGCGCCGAAGCGTGCAAGGGGGGGATCCACGATTACGTGCAGCACGCGATAGCGCGTGCCGCGGGTGCGGTCAGCATGCTTTGCCATCGCGCGCTGCAGGTCCGCATCGAGCGCCATCGCCACGCGTTGCTCCTCCGGCAGCGCGGTGTCTTGCAGCTGCCGCGCTACTTCGTCCAGTCCCTCCGCCCCCTCCGCACCCTTCGCACCCACACTCTCGACACCTTCAGCACCCCGTACAAGCTCCGCCCCCTCGAGTAACTCGGACGTCACTGCCTGTCCCGCGCCGAACTTCTGCGAGATCTCGCTCCGCCACGTGGCGAACCCGTCCACCCAGGCCTCGATCGTGTACTCGCAGCGCCCCGGCGCGCCGACCTCGAAGCGAGCCGTCCACCGATCGTTGCCGAGCGGCTCCATCGCAACGTCGGTCCATGCCCCAGCACCGCTCCGGCGATGCAGCAACACGGCGGCGAGCACGTCGTGCCCGTCGGCGTGGACGTCCGCATTCACGATCACCGACTCTCCAGCAGTTCGCTTGATCGGAAACCGTCCGGCATCGACCTCCGGGTAGACCCCCTCAATGACAACGCGACGAAGGAGCGCGGGATCGAGCTTGTTAGCCACAGGTTGCTAGGGCTGCTGAATGGTGTCAACCGATCGCCGCGCCCGTTCGACACGGGTGCTCAGTTTGAGGACGGCGACCGACCGCGGTTGCAGCTCGTAGGGGGCACCGCCTGGACGCCGTTCGGCAGGACGCCACGGATCCCACGTGTACAGCAGGATCACCCAGCGCTCGCTGTCGTCGGTGCCCGGCAGCATGAACGGCACGACCGTGTCGCTCCCGTTCAACAGGATGACGAGCGTGTCACCGATCACCCGGTCGCCATGCTCGTCGGCATCATCAATGGCGTCGCCGTTCAGGCGCATCCCGAGGCAACGCATGTCCGGCGCGTTCCACGCGTCGTCGGTCATCTCGTGGCCCGATGGATGGAGCCACGTGAGATCGGTGGTGTTGGCGCCGCGAATTGGACGGCCCTGGAGAAACTTGCGCCGCCGGAGGACGGGATTCTGTTTCCAGATCGCGATCACGCGTCTGGTGAATTCGAGGAAGTCCTGGTTCTCGGAGGAGAGGTCCCAGTGGGTCCAGCTGATCTCGCTGTCCTGCGCGTAGCCGTTGTTGTTCCCGTGCTGGGTCCGACCGAGCTCGTCGCCACCGCTGATCATCGGCACGCCGACGGACATGAAGAGCGTCGTGAACAGATTGCGGCGCTGTCGCTCGCGCAGCTCGAGCACGCCCGGGTCATCGGTCGGTCCTTCTACGCCGCAGTTCCAGCCAATGTTGTTGTTCTCGCCGTCCTGGTTGTTCTCGCCGTTCGCCTCGTTGTGTTTCTCGTGGTAGCTGACCAGGTCTGCGAGCGTGAATCCGTCGTGCGCGGTGATGAAGTTGATGCTGGCGGACGGACGCCGTCCGCTCTGCTCGTACAGGTCGCTGCTGCCCGAGAGGCGGGTCGCCAGCTCCGAGACGACGCCGCCGTCACCGCGCCAGAAATGACGCACGGTGTCGCGGTACTTGCCGTTCCATTCCGTCCATTTGGTGGGGAAGTTGCCGACCTGATATCCGCCTTCGCCGAGGTCCCACGGCTCGGCGATCAGCTTGACCTGAGACAGGACGGGATCCTGATGAATGATGTCGAAGAACGCGCCCAACTTGTCGACGGCATGCAACTCACGAGCCAGTGCACTCGCGAGATCGAAGCGGAATCCGTCGACGTGCATGTCCTGCACCCAGTAGCGCAGGCTGTCCATGATGAGTTGCAGCACGCGCGGACTGCGCATGTTCAACGTGTTGCCGCAGCCGGTGAAGTCCTCGTAGAAGCGCGGCTGTGACGGCAGCAGCCGGTAGTACGACGCGTTGTCGATGCCGCGCAAGGACAGCGTAGGTCCGAGGTGATTTCCTTCGGCCGTGTGGTTGTAGACGACGTCGAGGATTACCTCGAGGCCGGCGGCGTGCAGCGCGCGGACCATCACCTTGAATTCATGGACGGCGTCGAGCGGGGAGCGTCCGGCGGCGAACCTGATGTCCGGCGCAAAGTACGAGAGCGTGTTGTAGCCCCAGTAGTTGCAGAGGCCGCGCTGGACCAGATGCCACTCGGCGGTGTGCTGATGGACCGGCATCAGTTCGACAGCGGTCACCCCGAGAGCCTTCAGATGGCGGATGGACGGTTCCGACGCGAGCCCGCGATACGTGCCTCGAAGTGCTTCCGGCACCTGCGAGTTCAGTGTGGAAAACCCTTTGACGTGCAGCTCGTAGATGAGCGTCTCGTGCCACGGCGTTCGTGGATGGCGGTCGTCTCCCCACGTGAACGCACCGTCGACGACGGCGGCCAGCGGGGCGTATGGTCCGCTGTCACGCCGGTCGAATGTCGTGTCGTCGGCGCCGAACGTGAACGCGAACAGCGCTTCGTTCCAGCGGACCCCGCGGCCGATCATCTTGGCGTACGGGTCGAGCACCAGCTTGTTCGGATTGAAGCGATGCCCGACCTGCGGCGCGAACGGCCCGTGGGCGCGGTATCCGTACAACTGTCCCGGCTGCAGGTCGGGCACGTAGCCGTGCCACACCATGTCGGTCTGCTCCGGCAGCGGGATCGTGATCGACTCGACGTCCGCGGAGGCGTCCGTGAAGAGGCACAGCTCGACCCGGGTCGCATGTTCGGAGAAGAGCGCGAAGTTGACGCCCACCCCGTCCCACGTCGCGCCGAGCGGATACGGTGAACCGGGCCAGACTCGGAGCGGCGCAATAGGCACAGAAGGAGATACGTACCACGTGCGACGTGCGACGTGCAACGCCCCACAGGAGACCAGGAGTCCGCTTACAGGAGATAAGGAGATCAGGAGTCTCTATTGGAAAGACAAAAACAAAAAAGCTCCTGTTCTCCTGACCTCCTGTTGAAAACTCCTGACCTCTTGAACTCCTGTAATCCCCCTCACAGCCAGTTGATGTTCGACATGGCCCAGAGGATCCACCAGAAGATGAGGACAGGAACAATCGCCAGCAGGGCGAGGATGCCGAGGCAGATGCCGACAAAGATGTAATCGGAACGGCTTGGCGGAACACCCGGGGTTGCGTGGCGTTCGAGCAGTGCGAGGTTGCGCAGGTTCGCTTTGAAGCCGGCGTCGAACAGGTCGCCCAGAAGAGGGACCACGCCCGTCAACAGATCGAGGGCGGTGTTGGCCATCATGCGGACGATGATGACCTTCGGGATCCGGAGGCGCACCGCGTGCAGCAGCATCATCGCCGAGAAGAAACCGGTGACGATATCGCCAGCGCCCGGTATCAGACCCACGATCGGGTCCAGCCCGAATCTCAGCTTCGTTCCCGGCACCTGAAACGCAGCGTCAAGCAGGTACGCATACTTTCGCAGTGCCGCTAGCGCACGATCGTCGGACACCCGAGGCAACTCACTCATCGATCCGGCTCAGCACCGCGCACGGCGCCCCGCGCCCCACGCCTGTCATTCCCCAAGCAGCTCGCCGATCGGCTGCAGGTCCTCCACGTGGTCGCAGATCGCCTTGATCATCATCATCATCGGGACCGCCAGCACGGTGCCCCAGATGCCCCAGACCCAGCTCCAGAATAACAGGCCGATGAAGATCGCCGCGGGGTTCATCTGCGCCGCGCGGCTCATGAGCGCCGGCGTCAGCAGGAAGCCCTCCAGGCTGGTGATGACCATCGCCGTGCCTGCGACGTACATCATCTTGACCAGGTCGTTGAACTGCAGAAACGTGACAGCAGCCAAAAGCCCCGTGACGACGATTGGCCCCATGTAGGGGATGGAGTTGAGGATGCCGGCCAGGATGCCCCAGATAACGACATGCTTGACGCCGAACCACCACAGTGCGCACGCCGTCGCCGCGCCGACGAGCGCGCTGGTGAGTACCTGCACCTTGATGAAGCTCTCGATCTGCCGGTTGATCTCGTCGAGAATCTGGACGGTGATCTTCTTCCTCGTGAGCGTGGGGCCGGCAATCTTCACCAGCTTCCGCTTGAACAGGTCACCCGTGACGAGCATGAAGTAGACGAGAAACAGGATGACGACGAACTGCCCCCCGAGCGGGATGATGCCGCCGCCCATCCCGACGTAATCCGAGATCCGGAAGGCCGGCTGCACCATCTCGACCTTCTGCACGCCGCGTGTCTGCACCGCCGGTTCGGACGCCTTCGCCGCCGCCTTGTCGATCTCGGTCGCCGCTTCCTGCACCTGTTCGAGCGCCGTCTCGGACGCTCTAGTCCTCCGCGCTTCGATGCGCTCGCGAAGCGACCGTGCCGCAGGCGGGATGTCACGAACGATGTTCATGGCTTCGTCGCTGAAGCTGTAGAACGTGAAGCCGATCGCAGCCACGAAGACAACCACCGCTACCGCTGCGCCGATTGCGCGCGGCACCCTGATAACTGCGAGCGCCGTCACGATCGGCCAGAGCGCGTAGCTGATGAGAATCCCCAGCGCCACCGGAATGAGAACCGGCTGCATGTACTGCAGCATCAGGATCACGGTCAGCACAGTCAGGATCGACAGCGATACGTTGCGGATGTCGACCGGGCCCGCCAGCGTCGGTGCGCCGGGTGGCGGGTCGATGTCGCGTTCGGGGGAACGCTTGCTGCTGGCCTCACTCACCGTTTGATTCTACTTCGCTGCTAGAGTGCATCCCTGTGCTGGTCGACGAATTCCATTTCGAGCTGCCGGAAGAGCTGATCGCGCAGCACGCCGTGCCGCGC
>JACDCA010000175.1 GCA_013694635.1 Acidobacteriota bacterium
GTCATTCAGAGCCCAGGACGGCCTGGTCGACGCGTGGGAGCAGGCCAACAAGACCCTCGCCTTCGACGGCTGGAAGAAAGCCAAGATGAGCGAAGAGGACTACACGAAGGCATACGCGCAGGCCGACGAACATTACGCGCGCATCCTCTCACTGCTGCTCGCGCAGGCGAAGCCGAAGACGGGGACTTAGCTGATTGCGATCGGCGAGTAGGGAAGGTTGGTGGGCGCTGCTGGAATCGAACCAGCGACCCCCGCCGTGTGAAGGCGATGCTCTACCGCTGAGCCAAGCGCCCAACCTGAGTGAGTTCCCAGTTTAGTTCATTTCCTCCGCTCCGGCAGTCTTCGCTGCGACGGACCGTCGTAGATGTGGTCCTTCGGATCGATCTGCCGCATCGGGCGGCACCGCTCTGACTCCTCGCGCGCCTGCGCGGCGATGCCGGGGACGCGCGAGATGATGAACAGCGCGTTTGCGACGAGGGGGGGGATCCCGAGATCACCGCAGACGGCAGCGATCGCGCCATCCACATTTACCGGAAGCGGTGTGCCGACCTGCTGGCGTTCCGCCAGGGTCATTTCCACGGCGCGGATCATCTGCACGTGGTGACCTTCGACCTCCAGTTCGAGCGCCATCTGAAAGAGGCGCGCGGCGCGTGGGTCGCGCGTGTGATAGCGATGGCCGAAGCCGGGAATTCCTTCGTCCGACTGCAGGCACCGTTCGACGAGCTGATCGGCCGCTTCGCGATAGGACGCGCCGTTGCGCACCAGCTCGAGACCTGAATCGAGGACGCCCATGCACGCCTCGATGTCGCCGCCGTGAAAGCGCCCGAAGCCGAGGACGCCGGCCGCGACGCACGCGCGCAGTGGTGCGCCCGTCGTTGCCGTGTTGCGCGCGGCCAGCGTGGAAGGAGGGGTCGCGCCATGGTCGATGAACGAGATGAGCATCGCCTCCATCAGGCTCCCAATGGCCGGCGACGGCACCTCCCCCATGAACAGGAGATAGATCGCCTCGCCGAACGTCAGGCGACCCATCATCTCGTCCAGCGGATATCCGCGCACGAGAATCTTGTTCTGTTCGATGGACGTGAGGGCGGTGCGCCACTTCTCGTCCGCCGTTCTGCGGGTCGCACGGCGTTCAGCGACGGGGGCGCCCTTGGATTTGTCGGTCATTGCTGCGCTCCGTTCAGTGCGTCCCGTAGAGACGATCGCCGAAATCCCCCAGCCCCGGCACGATGAACTTGTGGTCGTTGAGGCCCTGGTCGACCACCGGAGTGTAGATCTGCACGTCGGGATGCTGGCGCTCCACCAGCTCGATGCCTTCGGGGGCGGCAACGATGCAGATCATGCGCGCGGCGCGGGCACCGACCTCGCGCAGCATGTCCAGCGCCACGACCGCGCTGCCTCCGGTCGCAAGCATCGGATCGATCATCAGCACGAAGCTGTCGTGCAGATCCTTCGGCAGCTTCGAATAGTACCTCGATGCGACGGCCGTGATCTCGTCGCGCTGCAGGCCGATATGGCCGACCCGTGCACTCGGGATCAGCTCGAGCACAGCGTCCAGCATCCCCAACCCGGCCCGAAGCACGGGCACGACAACGACGTCGCTGGTAATTCGGCGACCGGCCGCTGGCCCGAGTGGGGACGTCACGGTCACCGGCGCCGCCGACAGGTCTTTCGTCGCCTCGGCCGCCAGCAGGAGGCTGATGCGCACGGCCATGCGCCGAAAAAGCTCGGGTGGTGTCGAGGCTTCCCGGAGGATCGTCAGGGCGTCGTGCACCAGGGGATGTTCGACCAGATGGACGGGCACGCCGACACTATACATTCATCGGTCCACGATAGAATCGTGGCGCATGCGCTTCCCACTGTACGCGTCGCTTGCGGTACTTGTGTCGCTCGCCGGATCCCAGGGGCCGCAGCCGGTCGACCTGATTGTCTACAACGCGATCGTCGTGACCATGGATCCCGCCGGACGCGTGCTGCCGCGCGGAGCGGTCGCCATCACCGGGCGCGAGATCACCGCGGTGGAGCCGGCCGAGGCGATCGTGTCCCGCTATACGGCGAAGGAAACGCTCGACGCCGGCGGACAGATCATCCTCCCGGGCCTCGTCAACACGCACACCCACGCCCCGATGGTGTTGTATCGCGGCCTTGCTGACGACCTGGCCCTGATGGAATGGCTCGAGAAGTACATCTTTCCCGCCGAGGC
>JACDCA010000239.1 GCA_013694635.1 Acidobacteriota bacterium
GGCCGGCATCGGCCGCTTCGTAGGCCACGCGCCGGACGGCCGCGAGCCGCAGGTTGATCGTGGCCGGTGCATAGTGCCGCTGTTCGAGGTGGATACGATAGCGGAGCACGACCGTGCGGTTGAACGCGAGTCGAGGCTCCGAGCAGTACCACGCGACGAACTCCCGGATCGCATGGTCGTAGGTGCGTTGGCCGCTGGCAGACGTCAAGCTACTGAGGACCGCGGCCTTGGATTGTTCGAGATCCGGCAGAGCCAAGACGCGCTTCGGTGCCTTCCTGCGACGGGATGTTGGTGTGGACTTGCGCATCGGCGACGGCCTCCTGTCCGTCGCCGGGCAGCTTCACCGAAATTCGCCGCTACGGCGTTACTCGATACCTTTCGTCGTTCGGCTGGTTGTTCGGGACGATTTCCGCAACTGGCTGATCCCTTGGACCCCATTTCTGAACCGCTTGCGCGTCGCATCTCTTTTCCGTGCGTCACATCGGGGCCGAGTCAACGCGCAAGAGCCCACGCACGAGTTACAATCCCGGTGCCCCTCCATGTCGTTGTCACCAGGCTCGCGGCTCGGCGTCTACGAGGTCATCTCAATCGAGGGCCGTGGCGGCATGGGTGAAGTGTATCGCGCCCGCGATACGAGACTTGCACGGGACGTTGCGCTGAAGATGCTACCGGACGCCGGTGAGGCGCCCGACGTGGAATGGCGCACACGTTTCGAGCGTGAGGTCCGCGCGCTTGCCTCGCTCAACCACCCCAACATTGCCGCGATATACGGACTCCAGGAGGACGGACTGCCGCAAACCGGCAGAGCTTCAACGACCGCAATCGTCATGGAGCTGGTGGACGGTGAGACCTTGGCTGATCGACTGAAACGAGGGCCACTTCCGCTCGACGAGGCGCTGACGGTTGCCAGCCAGATCGCCGATGCGCTCGAGGCAGCGCACCAGAAGGGCATCGTCCATCGCGATCTCAAGCCAGCCAACGTGAAGATCACGTCGATGGGCACGGTGAAGGTACTCGACTTTGGGCTTGCGAAGTTCCTGCCGGATCCTTCCCACGACGAGGTGACACTCTCGGGGATGACCGCAACCGCGGTGGTGCTTGGAACCCCTGCCTACATGGCTCCTGAACAGGCGCAGGGTAGATCCGCGGATCGGCGTGTGGACGTGTGGGGGTTCGGCGTGGTTGTCTACGAGATGGTCACCGGCGAGCGACCGTTTCGAGGTGAATCGCTCCAGGAGACGCTCGCCGCCGTTCTCACCGCTGATCCGCAGTGGGCGCGTGTCCCGCCGCCGGTGCGACCGCTGCTGCGCGCCTGCCTCGAACGGGATCCTCTCAAGCGGTTGCGTGATATTGCGGATTATCGCTTCCTGCTGGCGCCGCCCGAGGCGCCTGCACGCATTCGGCGGTCGCCAGCGCGGTCGCTGTTGATCGCAGCCGCGGCACTTACGGCCGTCATCCTCGCGTTCTTCGCAGGGAAGTCACTCACGCGAGACGCAGGCGCTTCAGCGCCGCAGGCACCTATTCGGCTTTCGACGATGCTGCCGGCCGGGGTGAGCGTTACCCGCGGCCCCGGCTACACGTCTTCGGTTGCGGTGTCGCCGGATGGCCGGACGATCATCATCGCGGCCAGTGGCAAGGACGGGCAGCGGTTATACCGCCGCTCGCTCGATCGTCTCGATCCGACGCCACTCGCCGGCACCGACCGCGGATCGAGTCCATTCTTCTCGTGGGACGGCAACTGGATCGGCTTCTTCGCCGATGGTCGCGTGAAGCGAATACCAGTCGCCGGCGGCGCGTCGCTTGACATCGCCCCTGCGCCTGGATTTCCGTCTGGCGCGAGCTGGGGGCCCGACGATCGAATCGTGTTCGCCTATGGCGCGGACTCGCATCTACAGGTGGTTCCGGCGGAGGGGGGAAGCGTCGAACGGTTGACGAATGAGGCACTCGGGCGGCAGCCGGAGGTGCTGCCGGATGGACAGACGGTGCTCTTCGAAGCTGCGGGACATATTCACGCTTACGATCGGCAGAAGGGCGCGATCACGAAGCTTCTGCCCGGCATAGCGCCGCGTTACGCGAACGGACACGTGATCTTCAGCCGTGGAACGACTCTGCTCGCCGCTCCCTTCAACATAAAGGATTCCTCGACGGGAGCGGCAATTCCGGTCGCAGACGGCGTGGCTGTGGAATTACCGGGCAGCGGAGGCGGTCGCCACTACGCAATCTCGCGCAGCGGCGCGCTCGTCTACGTGCCGGCCGCAGACGCGTACGAATTAGTGGTCGTCGGCGCGAATGCCGTCGAGCGTGTTGTCGGGCAACGGCAGCGCTCGCTGGAAAATCCGAGGTTTTCGCCCGATGGCCGCTACCTCGTCGTCGCCTCAAGGCGCCGCGACGATGAAGCGACGGACCTCTGGCTGCACGACCTGCACGCCGGTACAGCCACTCGTCTGACATCTGATGGTGGCCGGGCACCCATCTGGAGCGACCACGGCACCAGCATCACCTACTCACATCTCGGCGAGCAGCAGGGGATTTACACCATGCGGGTCGATGGTGGCGGTGACCGCAGGCGGGTGCTGGCGCTGAACGCATTCCACTGGCTGGTGGGCTGGACGCCCGACCGCTCCACGCTTCTCTATGGCCGGATGATGGAGGGCGGGGGGTCATCGATCATGGCCTACAGCAACACGCAGTCGCGAACCGTCGTCGGGCCTGGCAGCACGTGGGGTGGCCGGCTGTCGCGCGACGGCAAGTGGCTGGCGTACTACGTCCTCGATTCAGGCACCTTCGAAGTATATGTGGCACCGTTTCCTGAAGGGGGCGCGCGCTGGCTGATCGCGGAGGGCACGGATCCGTCGTGGGGGCCTGACGGCAACGAGATCTACTACCGCAGCGGCCCGCGTCTGACGGCAGCTCGCGTCGACAAATCGGCAGGCGTCAAGGTTGTGGCCACCCGGCTCGTGATCGACCCTTTCTTGCCGCCGCTGTATGACGACTACGACATCCACCGCGACGGACGCACACTCGTGACCGTGCGTCCCGCCAACCAGACGCAGGGTCGTGAAGTCACGATGGTCCTCAGTTGGTTCAACGAGTTCGGTCGGGCCGACGGCCGACGATAGCTTTTGACCTGTTTCTCCTCAGACACGTTGTCGACAGCGCGCCCCGGTATCGCACGAACTGATGCCAGTCGGGCTGGCGCGTAGTGTGTCCGACGTCTGGAGACGGCTAAGGTGATCTTTTCCCGCTCGTGCGGTAGCTGTGAGCAGCGGGGAATTGTTTCGAAAACGAAAATCACGCTGTTCCCAGGTAGTCGAAACACAGGGGATGTCTGTGGCTGCGTGACAGGGATTCGAACCGATAGACCCGCCCGGCTGGCGCAGACGGGCTTCGGAATGGGCCGCGGCAGATAGCGATTGGTCCTGGGTAGTCGCGCAGGGTTGACCAGGTGAAATCTATCGGGCGAGAATCATAGCAATCCTTGAGCGATACCCCCATAGCTGAAGCTCCGATTCGCCAGCTGTCAGCGCCGGAACTGAAAGCGTTGATCGAGAGCGGCACGCCGGTCGAGCTGGTCGACGTCCGCACGGACGAAGAGCGCGCGCTTGCGTGGATCGACGGCTCTCGCCTTCTTGATCAGGCGTACCATGAAGCGCTGCTCCGCATGGATCGAAATACGCCCATCGTGTTCCAATGCCACCACGAGGTACGCCGTCAGCAGGCCGCGGAGTACTTCCGGCGTGAAGGATTCCGTAATCTTTCCAACCTGCAGGGCGGCATCGACGCCTGGTCACGACTCGTGGACGCCTCCGTCCCGCGTGACTAACGTCTCCGGGCAGGACAAGGGGCCAGTTGGAAGATATTCCGCTACTCATCGAGTTCGCCGAGCCAACGTCCCTCCTCCTGGAGCAAAACCGCATTTCGGCGCTTCCGATCATCGGAAACGGCCCACCAGGCACCTTCGTCCTCTTCCCGAACGGTCTCAGAGTGTCTCTGCCGACCGATCAGATCGTCTTCGCCGACGATTCTGACGGCTACGCCCGAGTTGGATTGGGAGGGATGCGGTTCGTCGGATCCGAAGATGGACGCCTCGTGTTCGTACGGATTCGCGAACTGTACGCTGAGGATCAGCTCTCGCCGGCTCGCAGTCACACGATGCGGCTCGACCCACAGTGGATAACCTCGATTTCAGTAGACGGCTCTCGCGTCTGGCCTGGTGATTTGCCGTTGCGCTAGAAGACGTGCTGTGCAGCAGCGAGCCCGCCATGCTTTGCGAGTAGTCGTCAAGGACGGGCGATGTGCTACCGGAATTCAGCAACAGTGCGGCGTTATACAGGATCTATATGGTCGGGGCCATTGTCTGAGCGTGCCGTCGGACAACGTCGTCACGGTTGGGCACGCGAGAGGTGCTGATACGGCGGATGGGTCTGCAGGCGCGGATCGTCGACGGCTCCGCCCATGGTGAAGTGGTAGAGCACCTGAAAGCGATCGCTCGCGAGCCCGAAGACGTCGTGTGTGAGGTCGTCGAAGAAGCAGCCGATACCGGTGCCGCGGATGCCGCTGGCTTCAGCTTCAAGGTACAGGACCTGCCCGATGACGCCTGTTTCCCAATACAGGCGACGGTAGAACCACGGACCGAACGCCTCGAGGGACGTGCGGTAGTCGGCGAGCATGGCCACTGCGAAGATTCCATCGGCGGCGATTTCCTGATCGCAGCTCGTCTGCTGGGCGCTACGGCGCGCATCCCCCTCCTGCAAGAAGAGGAGAGGTAAGGAGGCAGGACACCCAGCAGAGGATAACCAGACGAAACGCCGATCCATCGCATCTCCGAGCGCCGGCCGGCGCGCGGGGTCGCGTACGAGCACATAGAGACCGGGAATCAAGTCGGCGACGCGGTGCACAAAGAACAGGAGGTCGACGCAAGGACGCCACGGCACCGTCGTGAACGGGACCTGCCGCGAGCCCGGCATCACTTTCAGCAAGATTTGATAGAACGCCTCGCGTGAGATCCCCGTGTGGCCATCGAGTGAGACTGCGCTGCGCCGTTGGTGGATGATGCGGCGGAGCGCGAGCGGCGAGTCGCCGACCTCGAGCGAGTCGTTCTCGACCTCGATTGAAGACCAGAACGTTGCGTCTGGGCGCAAGAACTTTCCGGTGGCGGCCGCTACCTCGTCGATCACCGGCCACGCATGATGATCGCGACTGAGCCGGTTCGGCACCCCCAACCAGCCCGCGCCGCGCAACTCGTCGCGCACCGTGCTCGGAATCGTAAATGCACGCTGCTCGTCGACGGTGAAATCGATTCCGGAGGGTGAAACGGCCAAGAGACAGTCGGCGTGCTCGGCCTCTATTCCCTTCTGGACGTGCAGACCGAGGAGCACAGCCAGGTCGTCGTCGGTGACGCTTTCGAGCAGTCTCGCCTCCCAGCCGAGCCCCGCAGCAGATACTGCGACGCTCCCGATCGCGTGGCCGGCGTCGTGATGGCAATAGCGGAAAGCCCGCTCGCCGTACTTCCAGGACTCGCGCCAGTAGATGGACGCCAGACCCACGAGGACTGCACCCTCCGGGAGCTGTGCCGCGATTGTGAGCCACCCTTTGTCAGAGAGCTCGGCCCTGAGCTCCAGCGCGTGCTCGAACGGTGTGTAGTGGTACACCGCCGGTCGAGCGTGAAGACCGGCGATCGGTCCGGCAACCAGGTACCCCTCCGTCGGATGAAGATTCCCGCTCGAAGGATTGACACGGAGCGGCCACCGCGAGGGCCCAGCCTGCTTCCACGCCGAGAGGGCGAGCGCGTCCTGAAAGAATTGCGAGATCGAGACCCGGTCCAGCGGGGCTTGGGCGATGTGACCGACCACGAACGCGGGCTGATAGCGTGGCTCGGGGCCAACCGGAACAAACTCGAGAGGGAGCAGCGGCGCCCCAACGAAGCGCCGAAACGGATCCGGCTGCGTGTCCCAGTCCATGTAACCGAGAGCAGGCGCAAACCGAAACGGACGGTGCTTCGTTCGCTCGTGGTACGCGAGGGTGATGCCCAGCGCGGCAGGCGGCTCCGGCTGCGGGTTGAATTCCGACGTATTGGCCGTCTCAGCGGTCACGCAATTTATCTCCGACCGGATCTCCCAGTAGAAAGATAGGCGCGTGTCAAGTACACCTTGCCGGTCCGTTGCTCGCGCAGCATCTGCTGTCCGAACGATACGGCAATCGATCCCTCACCGACCGCCGAGGCGACTCGCCTCGGCCGGTGCTGACGCCTGTTCATCGGGTGATGTTACGACATCGGTCGGTGCACCCGGTCCATCATTGACCCGCGGCTTTGAAAACCGGCAGCTGCGATCTCCGTCAGGTTCGCTGTTTTCCTCGCTAGGTATGTCCTGA
>JACDCA010000247.1 GCA_013694635.1 Acidobacteriota bacterium
GAGCTGCGCCATGAAGATCAGGATCGCGAGAGCATTGACGAAGCCAGTGACGACCGAGCGCGAGATCAGTCGCATCAGCGATCCGAGCCTCAGCGCACCCGCGATCATCTGAAGCACGCCGGTCAGCAACGTCGCGGCGAGCAGGTACTGGAGCCCGTACTCCTTGACCAGCGTTACCATCACCAGCGCCATGGCACCGGTGGCGGCGGAGATCATGCCCGGTCGGCCGCCGGCCACGGAGATGACAACCGCGATGCAAAACGAGGCGTACAGGCCGACCTTGGGATCGACGCCTGCGATGATCGAGAAGGCGATGGCCTCCGGGATCAGGGCGAGGGCGACGACCATCCCCGCGAGAAGGTCACCGCGGACATTCGAGAGCCAATCGTTGCGAAGAGACTTGAGCCAGAGCATGGGCCAACACACCAACGCCCCGTTGATCGGGGTCGAGATAAATGGATTGAACGGGAAGGGGAGGCAATCGGAGCCTCGCGGCATGCGTGCGTGGCACGACGGCGCACGCCGGCAGGACTCATTCACCGCGCACGCGGACCCGAAGGCATTCAGATAAGCGCGTGCCGGAGCTCGACGTGAGGATTCAGGGCGGCGTAGCGTGCACGCTGATTCCTCGAACGGTGAGCTTCTTGATCATCTGGAGTTGCCGCAGGAGCGTGTCCAGCTGACGTTGGGGACCGTATAGTACGAGCGGATAACAGGGCAAGCGTGGCGACGGAGCGTGCGCGTCAATTTGGAGTTGTGCCGCCGTGTGCGCTCGAGGTGAATCGAAGGGCTTCTCGCGTTAGCGATTGGGCTCGATTAGTTGTGTCGGCATGGCGGTCGAAGAAGTAGCGGCGATTTCTTCGCTGTCATGCGGTTAGCGGATCGCGAACGATTTCCGTGCGACTGGTCCTCCGGCCTCGCAGGTGCCTGCGCTCGCGCCGGATCCGAATCCAGTTCTCGGCAAGCAGACACGTTAGGAATGCAGCAAGGCCCGCAAACCCGACGGCGCCGCCCACAGCGGCAGCGGCGAGCACGCTCCACAGAAAAACGTTGGGGTTCTGGTGGGCGATCCGGGCGTCTTGGCGGTCGACTTCTGATGCCCCAGAAAGCGCGATCTCGGTGAGCGCGCCGATCACCAAGCGCGCGACGACGAAACCCGCGAACGGCCAAGCGATGTCGCCGATGTCCATCGAAGCCGACAACGGCGACAACTGATAGGCCCCGAGCAGAGCCATGGTGATGAAGATGAGGGGTCCGATCCAGCCAAAGCGGAGCGCAAACGCGGGGGCCCGAGTTTTGGCGACCGCGCGAACTATCTGGCCGGCGAGGTTTCCCGCCACGATGCAAGCGCACGCTGCAGTGAGGGCAATCAACGGTACGCCCGCAGGCAGAGCTCCGGTGATTGCGGCCCCGGCTGCGAGCACGGGCAATAGAATCGACGCGACGACCGTTTCGAGTCCCGCGCGCCGGCCATCTCCCGCCCATGACCGTGCGAGTGTCGCGGTAGCAGTCGCAGGCGGGGTGACGAAAAACGCTCCGAGGATGGCCCAAGTGGGTCCAGCCAGCGCCAAGAATAAGCCGCCGACAACCATCCGTAACAACCATTGTCCGGCGACAGCGGCGACGTGGCCGCTCCCGCGCTCTCGCATCGCCTGGCGCAGATCCACGTCGATGGAACCGAAGAACGCTGCCCCGGTGAGGAGGGCGATCATCAGCGCGAGGTACGGTGCTCCGATCGCTTCGCCGATCAAGGCGCGTGCGCCCGTGCCGGCCAAGGCCGCCACCACGGCGAGCTCGATGCAGTGCGCCGTGATGTAGTCACCGACTTTTTGTAATTTCCGCCGTCCCCCCGTGGCAAAGCGCGGCAAGTCTTCAAACACGATGGGCGTCGAATTCGGCACCTTCATGTCGAACGATTCGCCTGGCGTTCGGCAGGCCGCGACCAGCACCAATGCCTCCAGAACGTACTTGTGCGCGACTACGAGCACGTTCTTCCCTGCGCGACGAGCAGGCTCGAGCACCGTGTCGTAATACAGTTTGACGCGCGCATGGAGCGCGCCGCTCGATTCTCCGTCGGGAGGCGCACG
>JACDCA010000316.1 GCA_013694635.1 Acidobacteriota bacterium
CTTCGGGACGGTAAGGAAATGGATATTGAGGTAGAGACGGTCTCACCCAACGATACGATCGTGCTGCGCCCGGGCGAGCGTGTTCCGGTCGATGGCGAAGTTCTGTCCGGCGAAAGCGCGATAGACGAGTCGATGCTCACAGGCGAATCGCTCGCTGTCGCCAAAACAGTGGGCGACCGGGTGATTGGCGGTACGGTCAACCTCACCGGTTCGGTACGCTACCGCGCGACGACGCTCGGCAGCGACAGCGTGCTGTCGCAGATCGTCAAGCTGATGCGCGACGCGCAGGGATCGCGCGCTCCAATCCAGCGCCTGGCGGACAAAGTCAGCGGCATCTTCGTTCCGGTCGTCATGTCGATCGCCATCGCGACGTTCGTTGCGTGGTTCGTGCTGGCGGACAGCGCTCCAATGGTCCGCGCATTCGCCGCGGCCGTCGCCGTGCTGATAATCGCTTGCCCGTGCGCGATGGGACTGGCGGTACCGACGGCGGTCATGGTGTCCACCGGCAAGGGCGCAGAGCTCGGCGTGTTGATCAAGGGCGGTGAGGCTCTGCAGCGCGCCGGCGATCTCACGACCGTCGCCATGGACAAGACCGGCACGGTCACCGAAGGACGACCGACGGTAACTGATGTCGTGTTGGTGCCCGGTGGCCCGGCGGCGGACGAGACGCGACTGCTTCGTCTGACGGCGTCGCTCGAACGATCGAGCGAGCACCCGCTGGCGGACGCGATCGTCCGGTACGCGAAAGACCGCGGCATCGAGCTCGCGGCTGTCGAATCGTTCACCACAACGACGGGGAAGGGGCTATCCGGCACCATCGAAGGTGTGCCCGTTACCGCGGGGAACGAAGCGATGCTGCAAGACGGGGGAGTGGACGTTGCGGCGCTGCGCGCGGATGCGGAGCGGTTGGCAGGTCAGGGAAAGACACCGGTGTATGTCTCCGTCGGCGGGCGTCCGGCGGGGCTGTTGGCCATAGCTGATCCGATCAAGGCCACGTCCCGGGAAGCGATCGCGCAGCTCGGAAGACTGGGACTCGACGTCATCCTGCTCACCGGGGACAACGAGAGAACGGCCAACGCCATCGCGCGCGAGGCGGGGATCGGTCGCGTAGTTGCCGGTGTGCTCCCCGAGGGGAAAGTCGCCGAGCTGAAACGGCTCCAGGCCGGCGGGAAAGTGGTGGCGATGGTAGGCGACGGAATCAACGACGCGCCCGCGCTCGCGCAGGCCGATGTCGGAATGGCGGTCGGGACGGGAACGGACATCGCGGCCGAAGCAGCCGATGTCGTGCTCATGCGCGGCGACCTTCGAAGCGTGGTGGAAGCGGTGCGGCTGTCGCGGCGCACCATGCGGACGATGAAGCAGAATCTTTTCTGGGCCTTCATTTACAACGTGATCGGCATCCCGATCGCGGCCGGCGCGTTGTACCCGATGCTCGGGCTGCTGTTGAGTCCGATCCTGGCGAGCCTCGCAATGGCGTTCAGCTCTGTGAGCGTGGTGGCCAACAGTCTTCGGCTGCGCGGATTCCGCGCGACAGGATAAAAAAATGAGTGGCGCAATTCGACATGCCGTAGCGGTGGATGCGGACTCCAAGGTCCGGAATCTCAAGCGACTCCGCCGGATCGAGGGGCAGGTTCGCGGCCTTCAGAAGATGGTGGAGGATGATCGCTACTGCGCCGACGTCATGGCGCAGATATCGTCGGTCAATGAGGCGTTGCGCGGGGTCGGGCGCGAGCTGATGCGCAACCACCTCAAGCACTGCGCAACGTCGGCTATCCGGGCTGGTGAAAAGGAGGCGGACGCCATGTACGACGAGCTCCTGGACCTGATGCACCGGTTCAACAGGTAGCCGAGCTTGCATTGCAGGTGGTGCTGAATGCGGGTGGCCTGACCGAGGGATATTTTTGGCCATGGCCATTCTGCCGATCGAGATCGACGCGGACATCGCCAGGGCTTTTACGCTCCCGGCCGATGTATATCACGCGCGCGAGTATTACGACCTGCAGAGGAGCCGGGTGTTCTCCCGCACGTGGCAGGTAGTGGCGGACGCCGGGCGCGTGCGCGCGCCGGGACACGTGCTTCCCTTCACGCTGCTCCCGGGCTGCCTCGACGAGCCGCTCGTCGTCACCCGCGACGACGGCGGCAGCGCGCATTGCATGTCGAATGTCTGCACGCATCGAGGGGCTCTCGTCGTGGAAGGCGAGGGACACGTGAAGACCCTCCGGTGCAGA
>JACDCA010000328.1 GCA_013694635.1 Acidobacteriota bacterium
CCGCGATCGCGAAGCGGCCGAGCGCGCCGTGCGCGACGCGGAGCACCGCGCGCGGCGGGCGGAGTTCGAAGCCGCACGGGCGGCGCGCGAGGCGACGAAGGCGGAGAAGCGCGCGGCCGAGGCCCGGGACGGGCTCGAACGCGCCCGCGAAGAGTCATCAGCCGCGGACCGCTACGCGGCCGCCGCCGTCCGGGAGCGTGAGACCGCGGAACGCAAATCGCGCGATGCCGAGTCGGCCCTCGAGACAGCGCGGAAGCGACTCGAGAACCGCTAGTCCGTCGCCGCGTGGCGCCCGTGAACGGCGTGGGTAAAGAAGATCAGGATCGCCGGCACGAACGCGATGATATGCAGCGTCGGGAGAGACACCGGCGAAGCAACCCGGGCCACCGTCAACAGGACGAACGCTACGGCGACTGACAGCGCATGTCGCGGGTAACTGGCTGTCGTGACGACCGTGATGGCCGGGATGGCAATGGCCAGCCCGATCAGCAGCTGGATCGCTGCCGGTGCCTGCAAGGCTCCCGAATCCCACGCCTGCAGCGTCCCCATCGTCGCGATGATCGCCGACCAGATCCACCTGTTTCGAAGCATGCTGCCCTCCTCGAGTGTGATGACATCACGCCCGGCGCCGGCGAGGGGTTCTGAGAGGCTGAATGGTCAAAAAACGCGGCGAGCGGCGAGATCAGCGCTCCAGGACGGTGCGGATGGCGGCGGCGCGGCGGCGGCTCACGTGTACGCCGGCGCCGGACGACAGCGCCAGCGTGGCGGACCCGTCGCCGTTGCTTGAAATGCCGCTCACGTGAAGAAGATTCACGAGCTCTGAACGGCTCGCGCGCACGAACGCGCCGCCAAACCGCGGTTCAAGCTCGTTGAGCGTGTAATCGGTGCCGTAGCGGGTTCCCGCCACGACTGCGTAGACCAGTCGCTCATCCGCCGAGAACCGCTCGATGGACGCCACGGGCATGAGTTGATGCCCCGAGCCGTGCCGCACGAGCAGCCGTTCCGGGCGCGCCGGCGCGTGCCCGAACGCCGCGCCGAGATGCGACCATGTGTCGGACGGCAGCGTCGAGCGGGGCGTGAACGCGTCGAGCCGCCGCTGTGCACGATCGAGCGCGAGAGCCAGCCGCTCGCGCGTGACCGGCTTGAGGACGTAATCGAGCGCTTCGTGTTCGAACGCCTTCAGCGCGAACTGTGCGTAGGCGGTTTGAAAGATGATCAGCGGACGCGGGTGAGCGAGGTGACGCGCGACGTCGAACCCATCTACTTCGGGCATCGCGACGTCGAGAAGGATCACGTCAGGCGTCCGCTCGCGCGCAAGGGTCAGCGCCGTGAGACCGTCGGGGGCTTCACCCTCGATCGTCACGCCAAGCTCCTCGAGCAGCGTCGCGAGCCGCTGGCGCGCCGCCGGCTCGTCGTCAACGATCAGCGCGCGCACCGGGAAACTCTTCGAACGGTAGGCGCACTGTCACCATGGCCCCGGGGGGGGCTCCTGCGCGCAGCGACGCACGGCCGCCATAGATGGCTTCCAGACGCTGCCGCAGATTCCCGAGGCCCGTCCGTTCCTCATGCGCCGCCGGAAACCCGGCGCCATCGTCGGCCACGACGACGACGAGATCCGCGTCTTCTCGGGTGATGGCGATCGAGATCGTCACGCCGTCGATGCGCGAGCCCATACCGTGCCGCAGCGAATTCTCGACCAGCGGTTGCACGACCAGCGGGGGCAACGCGGCAGCGACCGCCCCGGGATCGATCCTCCACTGCACACGCAGCCGTTGTCCCCATCGCTCCTGTTCGACCGCCAGCCACGCGCGAACGTAGCTGACTTCGTCGTCCACCGATCCCATGGCGCCATCGGTCCGCTCGAGGGTCATGCGCAGCACGTCGGAGAGATTCTCGGTGACTCGCTCGGCCCGTGTAGGTTCGGTTCGAACCAGGGCGGCCACCGTGTTGAGGGCGTTGAAGAGGAAGTGCGGATTCATCCGCGCCTGGAGCGCCGACAACCGCGCGTCGCCTGCCGCAAGACGCGCCGCCGATGCGTCGAGCGCTTCCGCCTCGGCATGCGCATACAGCGTTCGGGCCCCCCGCATCACCGTGGCTGCCGACATCCACAGCATGGCCGCGAACAGCGTCGTGATCACGAGAACGAACGGGACCGGTGTGCCGAGGAGAGCGCGGACGGCCATCAGCGTGACCGCGGCCGCGAGCAGGACGCCGGCGGCGAAACCGACCGCCGGAAGCGCGATCAAAGTGCGGCGAAACGCATCAGCCTCTTCGCTGGTGCGGCGCGCCGCCGCGGGACGTTCCGCCCCCGCGTTGATAACGCCGGACAGGCTCAGCAGCACACCGCCTGCGCTGCCGCAGAGCGCGCTGAAGAACTCGGCGATCGCCGCGGGTCCCGAGCGCTGGGCGCTGTCCCAGGCCTGAAACATCATCAGCAGCAGCCAGACAGGGACCGCCACAGCAAGACTTATCCGCGTTTGATGCGGCGCGCTCGCGATGGCCTCGCCAATAATGTGCAGAACCGAGTATGGGGCCGATTGCACAGGAAAAGAAGAACACAGAAAATCTGGAAATAGGAAGACAACTTCACTAAATTACACAGTGCTGAACTGTTTGGCGCATCCCGGCATCTGGCTGCCAGACGCAGGTGGGTGGCCAGTTCTGGCTCAGCGCAGTTTTCGTTCGAGATTCCTGGCTGAGTTTCACGGCGCAGTCGATTGGGCATCCGGACGAGCCCACGGAAACACGGCACAGACCTTGATGTAGAGGAGGCGCCTATGGCCCTGCCCCGGTTGGAACCTGCCGCCCCCCCGCTGTTCGAGCGGTCGGCCGAACTGCCCCGTACCACTTCGGAGCTCCGCGAGTGGGTGATCGAGCGCTTCGATGTGTCCGGGGATCGTGCGTCTGAGTTGATCCGCGCCATCGATTCCGTGGTCGGCGGTCAGCGACAGCTCATCGAAGAGTCGAAAGTCGAAGCCATGCGTGCGCTCACCGAGGGCTTCGCGGCCAAGATGGAGCGCCTCCAGCAGCAGCTGTCCGAGAAAGACGTGACCGTCAGCAACATCGCACG
>JACDCA010000330.1 GCA_013694635.1 Acidobacteriota bacterium
TACCAAGGCCTTCTCTGCTACACCGGGTTGCCCGGGCTCGATCCGCTCCGCTCAGATCCGCGATTCGCAGCGCTCGAGCAGAGGCTGGAGCTGCCGTCCGCATTGAGGGGAGGGCAACCGTGATCGAACGGACGCTCGGCCACTACCGCATCACCGCCGCGATCGGCGCCGGCGGCAACGGGGCGCCTATAATTCCGCCATGGTGCTGTTCGATGGACTGCCGGAAGCCGAGCTAGTCGTCGCCGGACTCCGCGATCTGGAAGCAGGCATTGAATCTATTCCGGCGCTGCTGGTCTCCATTGGCGCGCCTCGATTGAAGCGGTTCGGCGTCGCGATTCCGCGCGTTGAAGCCGATCCCGAACATCGCCTGTACCGCCTCCTGCTCCAGGACGGCGCCGACGCCGCCCACGCACGCTACAACGCCCTGGTGCGACGCCTGGTGAGCTTCGAGCGGGCGCTGGCATGCGTGGCCTAGCCGACGAGGCGCGCATCCGGCGCTTCATGCGCGAACTCGGCCGCGCTGCGCGCCGTCCGGCGCGCATCTACCTGACGGGTGGCGCGACAGCGGTACTCTCACATTGGCGCGACTCGACGATCGACATCGCCCTCAAGCTCGTTCCCGAGGACGACCTGCTGTTGCGCGCGATCCCAGAATTGAAGGAGTCGTTGCAGATCAATGTCGAACTCGCCGCGCCCAGCGACTTCATTCCCGTGCAGGACGGCTGGGAGGATCGGAGCCGCTTCATTGTTCAAGAGGGTCCACTCACGTTCTACGACTACGACCTGATTGCCCAGGCCTTATCCAAGATCGAGCGCGGCCATGCTCACGACCTCGAGGATGTCCGCGAAATGATCCAACGCGGCCTGGTGCAGCCGTCCTCGTTGCGCAAGACCTTCGCCGCCATCGAACCGCGGCTGTACCGCTACCCGGCCGTGGACCCCGCCAGCTTCCGCCGCGCCGTCGAAGACGTGCTGCGCTCCCAGCGTCACTGAGAACCTGGGCCTGGACGTCAAAGGTCCCGAAGTGCGTTGGTGCTCGCCGCTTTTCACCGTTTCAGCATGGCCTGCCAGTTCAGCACGAGCGTGATCGGCGGCGCGGCGCCGGCGACCGGGACGTTCACGAGAAAGCGCTGGCCGTCCCGGGACGGTTGGTAGGTGAACCGCGGATTGGGGTTGGCCGGAATCGAAAACAGCGGCTGCGGCGTCGCGTTGAACTCGAAGGCGCCGCTTCCGGTTTCCGTTCCGCCCACGGTGACGGCCATCAGCCGCCCGTCGCTGGCGCGATAGAACAGCTCCTTGGCGTCCTGACGCCATCGCGGCATGTTGCCGCCCCCCTTGGAAATCTGCCAGTACGGCCCGGTGGCGGGGATGGGCTGGACGTACACCTCTTGATGCGTGCGGTCGCCTGAGGCGTACGCCATCCAGCGCCCGTCGGGCGAGAACTGCGCGTACTGATCCTCGCCAGGCGTCTTGGCAAACAGCACCGGTTTGCGATTGCCTTCGAGCGGCAGCAGAAGCAGATCAATGTAGTTGGCAAAGACGAGGGTCTTCCCGTCGGGCGACCAGTCCCAGAGAAACGCCGTGTCGCCGGAGCGCAGCAGCAGTTCCTCGACGCCGGCCATATTGGACGCCTTCCGGCGGATCTCGTAGCCAGGCAGGCCGGCCAGGTCCCAGCTGGCGTACGCGATCTGGTCGCCCTTCGGCGACCACACGGGGAACATCCAGCCGGGGCTCGGGCCGAAGGTGAACTTGGATGGCGACCCGCCGCCCGGTGGCTGCAGCCAGATGTCACTCTGCGACGTTCGGTCGGTACTCAGCACGCTGACCGCGATCCGCCCTTGGTCACGCGCCATCGCGAAGTCCAAGAGGTTCTGGCGTGGCGTCACCGCGCCTTGCCGCTTGCCCGACCGATCGATCCACACCAGTTCCCCATCGCTGTCGATCTGGGCTGCGTGCGCCAACGCCCCGCTGGCGGCGACCGAAAACGCCCCGTGACCGGTGTTCTCCGCTAAGC
>JACDCA010000344.1 GCA_013694635.1 Acidobacteriota bacterium
GCCCTGGGGCTGAAACTTTTGTCCGTTCGAGGAGCACCGATGACGCAGGCAACACAGAGAATCACGTACGCCACGATGGCCGCCGACCCGAACATCCATGTGGAGTTCGACGCCGCCATCGAGCGCGTGAAAGGGATGCTCGGGCGCACCTACCCGATGTACATCAACGGCGAGGCCGTCACCACGGCCGACCAGTTCGATGACCGCAGCCCGATCGACACGCGGATTCTCATCGGACGGTTTCAGCAGGGTGGACGCGAACACGCGCGCCAGGCGGTTGCCGCCGCGCGGGCGGCGGCGCCGGCGTGGAGCGCCACGCCATGGAAGGAGCGCGTCCGCATCCTCAAGACGCTGTGCGACACCATCCGCAAGCACCAGTACGACCTCGCCGCCATGATGATTTACGAGGTCGGCAAGAACCGCCTCGAGTGTCTCGGCGACGTCGTCGAAACCGCCGACCTCATCGAGTACTACTGCGACGAGTTCGAGCGGAACAACGGCTACCTGAAGCCGATGGACTCGTTGGGGCCCGATGAGAACAACTACAGCGTCCTGCGGCCGTACGGCGTGTTCGCCGTCATCTCTCCGTTCAATTTCCCATTCGCTCTGGCAGGCGGGCCGGCGGGAGCTGCCATGGTCGCGGGCAATACCGTCGTCTTCAAACCGGCATCGGATACCGCACTGATGGGGGTGAAGCTCACCGAGATGGCGCAGGAGGCCGGCCTTCCCAGGGGTGTTTTCAACTTCATTACCGGACCGGGACGCACAGCCGGCCAGGAACTGATCGACAACAGCGGGATCGACGGCATCGTCTTCACCGGTTCGATGGAAGTGGGCATGAATTTGCTCAAAGACAACGGTGCGCGCGCGATCCCGCGCCCCGTGATCATCGAGATGGGCGGCAAGAATCCCGCGATCATCACGAGCAAGGCGGATCTGGACAAGGCGAGCGACGGCGTGTACCGGTCCGCGTTCGGGGCGCAGGGACAGAAGTGCTCGGCGTGCTCGCGTATCTACGTTTCGAAGGAGGTCCGCCAGAAGTTCGTGGACCTGCTGGTCGAAAAGACGAAGAAGATCAGGATGGGCAATCCGCTCGAGAAGGACGTCTGGATGGGACCCGTGGTCAACGAGGGGGGGCTCAAGACGTTTGAAGACGCCGTCGCACGGGCGAAGAAGGACGGCGGCAAGATTCTCGCCGGCGGCAACCGCATCATGACCGAGCCGTTCAACCACGGCTACTTCGTCGAGCCCACCATCATCGACGGACTGCCGAAACAGCACGCCCTCTTCAAGGAGGAGCTCTTCGTGCCGATCACGGTGATCGGCGACGTCGTGACACTCGACGAGGCGATCGACCTGGCGAACGACACCGAGTACGGCCTGACCGCGGGCATCTTTTCGGAAGACGACAAGGAGATCGAGCACTTCTTCAACCGTATCGAAGCGGGCGTGACCTACGCGAACCGCAGAAGCGGCGCGACCACCGGCGCGTGGCCGGGCATCAATCCGTTCGGCGGCTGGAAGGCAAGCGGCGCGACCGGGCGTGGCACCGGCGGCCCGTGGTACGTGCAACAGTTCATGCGCGAACAATCACGGGTGCATATCAAGTAGGGACGGGGACCCATTCCCCGTCCCCTCTACCGTCAGTCCTTGTACGGATCGAACAGATCGGCGCCCGCCATCACCACGATCAGCGGGCGCAGCGTATGCAGCACCTCGATCGTCCCTTTCTGAGCGGCGAGCACCTGCGGTAAGCGGCGATAGGCGTGAGGACTTTCGTCGAGCCCGCCGCCGCGCAGGATCACTCCCTTCTCGCGGACCCAGTCGTGCATCATTTTCGGCGACACGAGACCGGGCTTGAGGATCTTCCCGGTCTTCCAGTTCCGTTTGCCGGCCGCTTCTGTCCGCGACATCACGCGGCCGGCGCCGTGAACGGTTGAAAACAGCGAATTGCGCTGGTCCTCCGCCGTCCTCCCAGCGGCATTCGCGACACCCTGTACGATCACCGCGTCATCCCCCATCGACCCGCCGACGAA
>JACDCA010000358.1 GCA_013694635.1 Acidobacteriota bacterium
CTCGTCGCGGCGTCGAAGGCGGATGGACACGAGCCCGCCAGCCGGGGTGAATTTCACCGCGTTCACGAGAATGTTGCCGACGATCTGACGCAGGCGCTGCGGATCTCCCTGAATCAGCGACTGCTGCGCGTCGATCGACTCGACGACTCTCACGCCTTTGGTTTCCGCTGCGGGGCGAATCGCCTGGACGCTCTGCCGCACGATCGCATCGAGGTGAACCGGCTCCGGCGTCAGTTCCACCCGTCCCGAGACGATCCGGCTCATGTCGAGCAGGTCCTCGATCATGGCCGACTGCGTCTCGGCCGCGCGAGCGATGATCGAGACGGCGTCTCTGGCTTCGACGGGCTCAAGGGACTTCTCGACCAGCAGTTCGGACCAGCCCACGATCGTATTCAAGGGCGCCCGCAACTCATGACTGAGCGTCGCCAGAAATCCGTCCGTCGCCGCGTTGATGCCTTCGGCACGAACGCGTGCCTGACGTTCGGCCTCGAGCAGATGCTGCCGGCGGTCCTCGGTCTCCTTTCGTTCTGTGATGTCGATGACAGAGCCGATGTAGCCGCGGAATTCCGAACCCGCGTCCAGCCTCGGTGCCGCAGCGCCGAGCACCCATCGGTAGCCGCCTTCCGCGTGCTGCAGCCGATACTCGAACCGGTAGGGACCGCGAGACCGGTTCGCCGAGAAAAACGTCTCGCGCACCTTGACGCGGTCGTCCGGGTGAATGGCCGACACCCAGCCAAATGCGAGGCCCGACTCGGCGGTCTGGCCTGTGAACTCGTACCAGGACTTGCTGAGAAACGTACACACGCCGTTCTCGTCCGTGACCCAGACCATCATGGGCGCATCGTCGGCCATCTGCCTGAAGCGCGCTTCCGCGTCGCGAAGCGCATCGGTCGCCTCGCGGCGCATTTGAGCGAGCCGCAGGAGCGCCTCCACTCGCGCACGCAGCTCGCGCGCTGAGAACGGCTTGGTCAGGTAATCGTCGACGCCGAGACTGAGAGCCTGGACCCGCGCGCCTTCGTCCGCTTTGGCGGTCAGCAGGAGAAAGGGCACTCCCCGGTTTTCGTTTCCGGCGCGAAGGCGTTGTAAGAGCCCGAACCCATCGAGCCCGGGCATCATGAGGTCACTGACGATGAGGTCGGGCGCGTGATGCCGCACCTCGTCCAGGGCCGCTTCGCCGTCGCTGGCAGCGCGCACGTCGTATTGGCCGCCCAGCAGTCGACACAGGTACGCCCGCATGTCGGAGTTGTCGTCCACGACCAGGATGCGGGCACTGCCTGGAGCCGCGAGGCCCGCGGGTTCGCCGGCCGGTTGCTCCATCCATCGCATGGCTTGGTCGACTACAGCCGCCACCTCGGCCGACCTCGCGAGCGTTGCGGCTGTGTGGCCAACGTCGAATACCGGCGGACGTCGCGGGACGCTTACGGAGAACGTGGTGCCTCGTCCCGGCGCGCTTTGAACGTCAATCCCTCCGCCGTTGAGCCGCACGAACTCGTGCACGAGCGCAAGGCCGATCCCGCTGCCTTCGTGGGTGCGTGCACGGGCACCCTCAGCGCGATGGAAGCGTTCGAACAGATGCGGCAGATGTTCGACGCCGATGCCGATGCCTGTATCGGTGACCGACATGACGACGGCGTCGTCGGAGTCCTGGACTCGAACGGCGATCTCTCCGTCGAACGTGTATTTCAGCGCGTTCGACATCAGATTGAGCACGATCTTCTCCCACATCTCACGATCGACGGCGACCGGCGCGCGAAGCGGGTCACAATGGATACTCAGCCGCAGCCCCGCCTTGTCGCACGCGGCCCGAAACGCGCTGACCAGGTCCAGCGTCAACTCCGACAGATCGGTCGCGACGAGGTTCGCGCTCAGACGTCCCGCTTCGATGCGCGCGAATTCGAGGAGCGTATTCACCAGCTTCTGCAGGCGGAGCGCGTTGCGATGCATCAGCATGAGCCGCTGGCGATCCTCTTCGCCGGCAGCCGCGCTCAGCGCGTCCTCGAGCGGGCCGAGAATCAACGTCAATGGGGTCCGGAATTCATGACTGATGTTGGAGAAGAACGTGGTCTTCGCGCGATCGAGCTCCGCGAGCGCCTGCGCCTGCTTCCGTTGGTCTTCGAATGCCTGGGCGCTCGCGATTGACGCGCCGACCTGAGTGGATACCAATTCCAGCCACGTCCGATAATCAGCGTCCAGCGGACGCCGGGACGAGATGCCAAACACGCACAGTGCCGTCGTGCGGCCGAGCGGATTGACGACAGGCAGGAGAAGCGCGCTCGTCGGCGTCTCACTCCACGGACCGGGCGGAATCGCTGACACGCGCGCCGGCAGATCGTGAATGACGGCGGCGCCCCCACCAGGTGCGTCGCCGAAAGCGGTCAGCAGTTCGTGCGCGACCCTACCCTCGTCGAGCGGCCCCCCTGCCGAAAGACCTGCCGAGGCGGCGACCGAGGTCGCTCCATTTTCAGTGACCAGATAGATCAGCGCGAATGGGACGTCCGCGGCATTACGTTCCAGGGCCTCGGCCGACCGGGCACAGGCCTCGCCGACGGACCTTGCCGTGGCGCAGACCGCCAGTTCGCTGAGCGTGCGAAGCCTGCGCTCCGCCAGGACCTGCGCGGTGGTCTCGGTGCAGGCGCAGAACATCCCTCCGATGCCCTCTTCGTCAGGGATCGGACTATAAGAAAATGTGAAATACACCTCTTCCGGAAACTCGTTTCTGTTGACCACGAGCATCAGGTTCTCGGCCCAGGTGGGATCGCCGTTCAGCGCGCGTGCCACGAGCGGACCGATATCCGCCCAGACTTCCGACCAGATCTGTTGCGCGGGCCGGCCGAGGGCCCAAGGGTGCTTCGCGCCTGGCACGGGACGGTACGCGTCGTTATAGATCTGAAGCAGTTCCGGGCCCCAGAAGACAAACATCGGGCACCGGGAGTTGAGGAGAATCCCCAGCACCGTCCGTAGACTCTGCGGCCAGTGATCGGGACGACCGAGCGATGTAGACGACCAATCAAAGGCTCGTATCAGCGCCCCCATCTCTCCGCCACCGCGCAAGAACGCAAGTGAGTCGCTAGACATCGTTCGAACAGTCCTACAAATCCGGCTGGCCGCCACTGAGCGTATTACAGCGCGAATGGGTGTCGCTCGAGGGCATTCTTATCGAAGAGTTAACCCTGACATCGTGCCCCAGCAGCACACGTCAACCGGCGACGTCCGGCGCCTGTTCCTGTACGAGGAAGGATGAAGCCCTGAGGTTGTTCGATTGAGGGGGACGCACGAGTTGCGTCAATCGTTCGACGAACACCGACGGCCGCACTGGCTTCGGGAGGTGGAGATCGAAGCCCGCCGCCGTTGTCCGCGCCCGCTCGACGTCATCGTGGTGCGCCGAGAACGCGACGGCCGGCAGGGCGCGCAGCTGCATGCCGCGAACACGCCGAAGCAGATCGTAGCCATCCCGCCCCGGCATGCCCAGATCAGTGATGAGCACGTCCGGCACCATCCCCTGGAGCCGCACGATCGCCTGTGCGGCCGACGATGCGCTACGACCGACGCGCCGGCGCGTTCCAGCACCAGCGTCAGCAGCTTGACGGTGTCTCCATCGTCATCGACGATCAGGATTCTGAGGTTGCACAGAGGGGTGCGGTTTGCCCTGTCGGTTACTGCGGCGGCCCTCGGACGCCAACTGAACGCGGCCGTCCCGGTCTGGCTGATGGCAGTGCGCAACAGTGTCAAGGCCCGGCGAATGCAGGTCTTCACCGTTCCGAGCGGAAGGCCCGTCGTGGCGGCGATCTCGGTCTGCGTCATGCCGCGAAAGTACGCCAGGTCAAGGAGCGCTCGATCGCCCTGCGGCAGCAACTCCAGCACGGACTCCAACATGTCAGAGCGCTGGGTGGTCACGGCCGAGGCCTCAGGAGAATCGGCACCGACCGCATACTCGTCCAGGTCTTCGACAGCCACCAGGCGTCCGGTTCTGACTTGAGTCCAACGCAGCCTGTCGAGGGTCCGGCTTCGAGCGATCGTCAGCAGCCACGAGCTCACTGTTCCTCTGGCCGCGTCGTAACGTGAGGCCTCCTGCCACACCTGCAGGAACACATCCTGAGTCGATTCTTCGGCGATCGAACGCTCCCCCGCGATGCGATAGGCCAGCGAGAACACGGCCGGCGCGTAACGGTCGTAGAGCTCCTGAAGGCAGCGCGGGTCGCCGCGGAGAAGTCCTGACATCAGGAGGCCGTCAGGCGTCGTCGGATTAATAATCTCGGCCGGCACGGGCACTCGCACTGCAACGTTGTTGCCATGCGAAATGCATTACCACAAGACAACCCAGCTGGACGGGCATACGCAGCAGCCGGTCATTGCAATCTCGGGTCTCTCGAGCAGCGCGGATCACCAACGCACGCACGCCGCAGGCTTCGAAGCCATATCGACAAGCCGTTCGACGATGCCCGGCTGCTCGCCGCGGTGGGCGCCGTCATGGGACGGCGCTCCGCGTAACCCGAAAGGCCCGCGCGATCGGGACCGCGAGGTCGGGGCGGTCGGTAATCAGGGCGTCCACCCCCCACGCCACGAGGCGGCGCATGTCGTCGGGATCGTTGACGGTCCACACCTTCACGGGGAGGCGCGACTTGTGCGCGTGCCTGATGAAGCGAGGCGAGACGATCTTCGTCAGGCCCGAGCGCTCGGGGACCTGGAGCTCGTGATACGCGGTTGCGCCGAGCGGCCACCCGATCCATGACCGATAGAGCGCCCACCGCGTTTCTTCCCGCGACGCGCCGGTGCGAAGCGCCGGTTCGTACGCGCGCGCGGTATTGAGCGGCCCGTAGTAAAAGCAGCCCAGCGCGGTACGCTCGACGGCATGAGCGGCGCGAAGCAGGTCGACGACACGGCGCGCCAGCTCGCTCGAGTCCCCTTTCAATTCGATGATGAGCGGGACGTCGGGGTAACGGCCCAGCACGTCGGCCAGCGCCGGCACGTCGAACGCCTCGAGCTCTGCGGCGGTGCGGTCGGCCACGCGGCCGCGGCCGGTCGTCGTGCGATCCAGCGTCTCGTCATGGTGGATGACGACGACGCCGTCTCTGGCAAGGTGAACGTCGAACTCGAGACCGTCGGCGCCGCACGCGAGGCCGTGGTCGAAAGCTGCGATGGTGTTTTCAGGACGAAGCGCCGCGCCACCCCGATGCGCGTACACCAGAGGAGGGCCCCCTTCGCCCCGCTCCGTTCGCGTGGCTCGCTTAGCTGCGCTCGTTCGCATCGTCGGCCATCTTAGCCGCTTTCGAATCTCAGGTAATATGCCTTCATGGTCCCCCGCCCCGCCTCCCTCGGTGAACTCCGTCACGCCGTCGCCGCCGGTTCCGTTACACGCCGCGCGGTGAAGGATGAAATTCGCGAGAACCTGGTCGGCCGCCTGCGCACCGGAGCAACGATATTCCCCGGCATTGTCGGATACGACGAATCCGTCGTGCCGCAGATCGTCAACGCGATCCTGTCGCGGCACAATTTCATCCTGCTCGGTCTGCGAGGTCAGGCGAAGAGCCGCATCCTCCGCGGGCTCGCGGGTCTTCTCGACGAGGCCGTCCCGGTCGTTCCCGGGTGCGAGATTCACGACGATCCGCTCGCGCCGATCTGCGCCGGCTGCCGCGCCCGCGTTCGCGACGAGGGTGATGCGCTGCCCGTCGCCTGGCTCGGTCAGGACGCGCGCTACGTCGAAAAGCTCGCGACACCCGACGTGACGATTGCGGACATGATCGGCGATCTCGACCCGATCAAGGCGGCGCGCGCCGGCCTCAACCTTGCCGACGAAATGACGATGCATTACGGGCTGTTGCCGCGGGCGAACCGCGGGATCTTCGCCATCAACGAGCTGCCCGACCTCGCCGGCAAGATCCAGGTGGGCCTGTTCAACATCCTGCAGGAGGGGGACGTGCAGATAAAGGGATACCCGGTCCGTCTGCCGCTCGACGTCCTGATGGTCTTCAGCGCCAACCCCGAGGACTACACGGCGCGCGGCAAGATCATTACGCCGCTCAAGGACCGGATTGGATCCGAGATCCGGACGCACTACCCGGTGACGCGGCAGCACGCCATGGCCATCACCGCGCAGGAGGCCTGGGTCTCGCGCGACGGCGTCGACGTGCAGGTGCCGGACTTCGTCCGTGAGATCGTCGAAGAAGTGGCGTTCCAGGCGCGCCAGGACGCACGTGTCGATAAGCGCTCGGGTGTGAGTCAGCGGCTTCCGATCTCGCTGCTGGAGAATGTCATCTCCAACGCCGAGCGCCGCGCGCTGCAGGCGGGGGAACGCCCCGTGGCGCCGCGCGTCACCGACATTTACGCCGCGCTCCCGGCGATCACCGGCAAGTTCGAGCTGGAATACGAAGGAGAGCTGCGCGGCGCCGATAACGTGGCGAGGGAAATCATTCGCGCCGCCGTCGCAGGGGTCTTCGGGGGAATGTACGCCGCCTCCGATCTCGCGCAGGTGACGGAGTGGTTCGATCTCGGCGGGACGTTGAACGTGGACGACACGCTCCCGGCCGCCGAGCTGCTGCAGCGCACCGCCGTCGTCCAGGGTCTCCACGAGCTGTCGACGACTGCCGGCGTGCCCGCGCGCGCGCCGGGGCCGCTTCGGGCCGCCGCCGTCGATTTCGTCCTCGAAGGCCTGTACGCGCAGAAGAAAATCAGCCGCTCCGACGACTGGCAGTACCAGGCGTCGGAACAGCCGCGCCGCGCGCCGCGCGCCGTCGCGGACACGATGATCGAGCGCGATCTGCCGATCACCGGGAGTAAGAAGAAGTATTACAACTGACGCGGGATGCGGGATGCGGGATTGATTAGCGATTAGCGATCAGGGATCAGGTTTCGGTGCGCTACAAGTATTCAAAATATCGTCCGGAAGACCTCGATGGCGTTGACCTCGAGGACCTGCTGTCGCGCCTGTCCGACCTGCTCCTGTCCAGCGGCTTCAACGACGTGTACTCCGACGACGATGGGCACTCGATGCAGTCGCTGCACGACGCGATCCTCGAGGCACTGCTCGACGGCACCTTGTCGGACGAGATGCTGGAGCGGCTGCTCGGGAAGGACTGGCAGCAGGCCGAGGATGCCGAGGAGCGGATCGATCGCCTGGTGCAGCAGATCGTCCAGAAGCTGCAACAGCAGGGATACATCTCGCCGGCGCCCGACCTGCGCGCCGAACAGGCCGCTCGGGAGCGTGGCAGCGGCGGGGGCCTTGGCGATGCCAGCAACGCCCGCTTCGAAATCACCGACAAGAGCCTCGACTTCCTCGGGTACCGCGCGCTGCGCGACCTGCTCGGATCGATCGGCAAGAGCAGCATCGGCCGTCACGACACGCGCGAAATGGCGACCGGCATCGAGGCCAGCGGCGCG
>JACDCA010000361.1 GCA_013694635.1 Acidobacteriota bacterium
GCGTCGGGGCGCAAAGCAGGCGCCAGCGCGCGCGCCAAAGCGCACAGCCGGGGCGGACGCCGAGGAGCCGCCGGAGCCCGGACAGCCCAGAAGAAGGCACGCAGGAAATCCGCGAAAAAGCCGCCGCCGCCGGCCAGGCGCACGGCCGCGGCGAAGCGCGCCAAGGGTGCGAGGAGTGCGAAGGGGCGTGCGAGGAGTGCGCCCAAGCGTGCCCTAAAGCCAAAGCGTCCGGTAAAGAAGAGCTCGAAACGGCCAGCGGCTTCGGCGTCCCGCAGGGCCGGCGGCACCGGACGCGAGCAGGATCTGGCGCAGACGCCCGAGGCCGGGCGCACGGTGCGCGGCCGAACGAATCCCATGCCTACAAAGCGGTCGACCGGCACGCCGTCAGGCGCCGGAAGCTCACGCCGGCTGCCGGCGCTCGACCGGGCACGGCGTCAGCTCCGCGAGCTGGATGAAACGGTGCCGAGCCCGCCGTCCAGCCTCGACCCCGCCCTTCGCCATCCGTCGGCCGCAACGACTGGCCGTCAGAAACTGCAGGAAGCCCGGTTGCAGCACACCGAAACCAGTCCGGTGCTGACCGGCGGCGACGTAGATGCGAGCTGGGAGGGTGCGTACGCCGAGGGTGACGAGGCCCCAGGTGGTGACAACCCGACCCCGGACCAGGACCGCGTCGACGACATCGGCAAGGCGCTCGGCGTCGAATACCAGGACAACGAAGAGCTCAAGGGGGCGGACAAGATCATCGAGCGCGACCGCCATCGCTGGGAGTTCGATCCCGCTTCTTCAGAGGACTACAAAGAACGCGAGTGATTCGCCTCAATCATCCGTAGGACCCTCTCGACGACTTCATCGACCGACATCTGAGTCGTGTCCATTTTGATCGCGTCCGGGGCGACGGCGAGCGGGGAAGCGGTGCGGGTGCGGTCAAGGCGATCCCTGGCTTCGAGGGCGTTCGCAATGTCGGTGACGGCAGCGGCGCCGCGGCCGGCGGTGTGCGACGGGTCGTGGGCCCGGCGCCTCGCGCGTTCTTCGGGCGACGCATCCAGATAGAGCTTCACGTCGGCGTTCGGGAACACCACGGTCCCGATGTCGCGCCCCTCCATCACCACGCCGCCCCCCGCGCCGAGCTTCCGCTGCTGCTCGATCAGCACGGCGCGCACTTTCGGCTGGCGCGCAACTCTGGCCGCCGCCGCATCGATGGCCGGCGTGCGGATCTCACGTGAAATGTCGATACCGTCCACGGCGACGGCTCCCCCCTGGGCATCCAGCGTGATTCCGCGGGCGAGGCGCGACACCGCCTCCTCGTCCTCGAGGTCGAGCCCTTCCTGAAGCGCCTTCCAGGCGACGGCGCGATACATCGCGCCGGTGTCGACGTGGCGGTAGTTCAGACGCGACGCCAGATTCCTGGCGACCGTCCCCTTCCCCGCGCCGGAGGGGCCATCGATCGCGATCACGAGAGGACGCTTGTTCATCGATGTTCTATTATCTCCGCCGATGACGCGCGGCCGTAAGACTCTCGCGGTAGCGGCCGCGGTTCCCGCCACGTTGCTCCTGACCCTTGTCGCCGGCTACGACTACGTGCGCGGCGCCGTGTTCGTCATCCAGGCGGCCGGCATGCAGGGGTCGGCACGCACCGTCGCCGAGTGGACGACAACCGATCTCGTCGAAAGCGAAACGCAGATCCCGACGCGCAGCGGCTACGTCCGCGGCCGGGTGTACCGCCCGGCGAGCCCGAACGGTCCAGCGACGCTGCTCGTACCCGGCGTGCATGCCGGAGGCGTCGACGAGCCGCGGCTGATTCAGTTCGCGCGCGACGTCGCGTCGATGGGACGGATCGTTGTGACGGCGGAGCTCCCCGATCTGAAGCAGTACCGCATCACGCCCCGTTCGACCGACATCATCGAGGACGCCGGGTTGTGGCTGTCGGAACAGAGCGGCTACGCGCCGGACCGGCGGATCGGGATGATGGGCATCAGCTTCGCCGGTGGACTCTCGATCGTCGCGGGATCCCGACCTTCGCTGCGCGACCGCGTCGCGTTCGTCCTGTCGTTCGGCGGCCATGGCGATCTGCCGCGAACGCTGCGCTATCTCTGCACCGGCGTGCAGCCGGACGGCTCGGTGCGTCCGCCGCACGACTATGGCATTGCGATCATCCTCCTCGGCGTCGCCGATCGCGTGGTCCCTCCCGCCCAGGCGCCGCCGCTGCGTGCGGCGATCCTGGCGTTCCTCCACGCTTCGCACGTCGACATGATCGACAAGGCGCAGGGCAAGGTCGAGTTCTCGCGCGCACGCGATCTCGCGGCGAAGCTCGATGAACCGGCGAGGACGTTGATGAATCATGTGAACGAGCGGGACGTCGTCCGGCTGGGCCCGATCCTGCTGCCCCATGTAGAGGCGCTCGGCGACGACACCGCGCTGTCGCCCGTGAAAGCGCCAGTACCCCCTTTCCCCGTCTACCTGCTACACGGCACCGACGACAACGTGATTCCAGCCGTGGAGTCGGCGCTGCTGGCCGACACGTTGCGCGCGCGGGGTGCGAAGGTGGAACAGCTGGCGACGCCGCTGATCACCCACGCCGAGGTCGATCGCTCCGCTGCGGCGCGCGCGATCTGGGACCTCGTGGCGTTCTGGGCCGCTCTGCTGGACGAGAACTGACACGGGGACTTGGGACTCGGGGCTGGAGGCCAGGGGCTGGCTTGCCCGCCTTAGCGGAGGCGGGGGCCTTCGCAGCGAAACGCTTCAGGGCGGCGATCTCACTGTCATCGAGGTCGCGGAACTCTCCCGGGCGGATGTGATCGTCCTTGATCGGCCCGATGCGGACGCGCTTCAGACGGCTCACCGGGTGCCCGATGGCCTCGCACATGCGCCGCACCTGGCGGTTGCGCCCTTCGTAGATCACCATCGAGAGGATCGCGTCAGGACCGTGGCTGCTGCTCTCGATGACCTTGTGGAGGTCGACGGTCGCGGGGGATGTTCGCTCGCCGTCGAGCGCGATGCCTTTCCGAAGCCGCTCGATCTCGCGATCGTCGGGGACGCCACGGACGCGGACGTGATACTCGCGCCCGATCCCATGGCGGGGGTGCGTGAGTTTCTCGGCAAGCTCACCATCGCTCGTCAGCAGCAGAAGCCCCTCGGAGTCGTAGTCCAGGCGCCCGACGGGATACACGTAGTGGCGCACGCCGCCCGTGGTCAGCAGATCGATGACGGTTGGACGCTTCTCCGGATCGGACCGCGTCGTGATGTAGCCACGAGGTTTGTTGAGAAGGATGTAACGGCGACGGGCGGGTGCCTTGACGCGTCGGCCATCGACGCGGATGTCGTCACGTTCGGGATCGGCCTTCGAGCCAAGCTCGCGCACGGCCTCGCCATTCACCGACACGCGCCCTTCGGCGATCAGCGTTTCGGCGGTGCGACGTGAAGCGACTCCCGCGGTGGA
>JACDCA010000380.1 GCA_013694635.1 Acidobacteriota bacterium
GTGCTCGGCCTGGGATGTGGACTGGCTCATCGCGAGGATCGCCGCGGCGGAGGCGACGGCGTACGTGATCCCGATGATGGCTTCCTGGGGGATGCGCGCCTGGCGTCCCCGCACCATCGCGAAGATACCCGCGCCGATGAAGGTGAAGAGCAGGCTCACCCAGTAGACCAGCCCGGAATGCGGATCGCCGTCCGACATCGGCAGCAGGAGTGCGATCGTGCCCCCAAGCGCGGCGATCTGCGCGAGGGAGAGATCGACGAAGATGACGCCTCGCTCGACCACGTGCAGACCAAGGTACGAATGAATCCCGGTCAGGATCAGGCTCGCGGCAAACGGCGCCGCGAGGAACTGGAGCACCTGGCCGAGCGAAAGCTCGGTCACCATCTATGGGACGGTCGCCGTCTTGAGAGCCGAGGCCAGCAGATTGACGCTGTAATCGAACAGACGGATGTAGTCCTCGGTGCCCTTCACACCTCCGACCGACGGCGGGAGCACCAGAACTCTCGCGCCGGAGTTCCGGGCGATCGCGTTCGGCGTCTTCAGGTCGAAGTACGGTTCGACGAGAATGATCCGGATGCCCTGCCGCTTCATCTCCTCGGTCAGCGCAAGCTGGTGCGCCGGCGACGGCGGAATCCCCGGTTTGGGTTCCACATAGCCGACAACGTCCAGAGCGAACGCTTCCGCGAAGTTCGACCATGAGCGGTGGTATGTCACGACCTTCGTGCCCTTGTACGGAGCGAGGATCCCTTTCCAGCGACTTTCGGCCGCGGTCAGTCTGCCGTCGAAATCGGCATACCGCTGTGCGAAGTACGCCGCGTCGCCGGGACTCAACTCGCTCAGCTTTCCCTGCACGGCTTTGGCGATCCTCCGGCCGTTGGCAGGATCCAGCCAGTAATGCGGATTCCCTTGTGGATGCACATCTCCCATCGCCCGCGTGATCTGGCCGGTCGGAACGTCCAGGATCCTCACCGTCCGCGATGCGTCGAGATACCCGGGGTTGCCCGGTTGAATTTTCGCGTTGCGGCTCTGCGTGACGAGCGCAGGCAGCCAGGCGCTCTCCAGCTCACGCCCCACGACCACGAGCAGATCCGCACCATGCAGCTTGATCACGAAACTCGGCTTCGCTTCCACCTGATGGGGATCCTGGTACCCGCGCGCGAGCGCCTCGACGGCGACCTTGTCGCCGCCGATCTCGGTCACGAGAGAGGCCAGGTCCTGCGTCGAGGTGATCACCTTCACCGCTGCGCGTGCCTGTGCCGGCACGGCGAGCGCCGCCGCCAGCGCGGCGACGATTGTCAGTTTCTTCATATCGAGCTCCTAGAAGATGTGCGCTCCATGCGCTCCGATCGAGAACAGCAACTGGAACAGGACCTCATTCGATGTCACTCCCTCGGCAAAATTGATGCGACGGTACTGTCCGCGTACCTGGCTGAACTCGCTCGGCCACAACGTGAGCAGCAGCGAGGGGCCCTTGTCCTTCAGCGCTGCGTCGTAGGCGCGCTCGGACCAGTCTTACCTCGCGCCAGCGAACCACCGCCTCGAGAATTGATATTCGCCGGAGACATACATGCCAAACGCGGGCACCCTGCCCTCTTCCTGGTCACGCCGGCTCCAGAAGAGCTCGGTCCGGCCCAGAAACCGGCGATACATAGCACGTTGCAAGGGTCGATACCTGAACGTCGCGTCCACGGCGAACAGATTCGTGTGGAAATCCGGCCCGGCGTCGTTGTGACCCCGCGCAAATGACGCACCGATGTCCACATTCGTGGACTCGGACATATCCCGATACCCGCGCAGGCGGCTGACCCAGCTGACGTCGCTGCGCTGGTGCGACTGGAAGACGCCGGAGTTCCCCTGGTACACCTCACCGGTTGCCTCGAGGAAGATCCACGGATTCGCGATCAGCTTCGAGACCGACACACCGGAGTCGGCAAGGCCTTCTTCACCGCCGAGCAGATTGATGCTCGCCAGCGGCCGGTCCACCCACGGCAGCCTATGCGCGTGAAGCGTATTGACCTTGCCGACCTGCTGTTTCAGTTTTCCCACCTTCGCGAGCAGACCCCACGGGAGCGTCGGAAACGTGATGAAGCCTTCCTCGATCTCGACGCCTTCCGGCGAGAACGCCAGGAAGAAATCGGCCCGGGCGTAGGGATCGACAACCGCCTGGAAACTTGCCTCGGCCTCGCTCATCTCAAAGACCGGCGCCGGATTCACGGCGTTGCGTCCCACGGCGCCAAGGAAATTCCCGATCACGGCGATGTCTGGATTGAAGATCTTCGACGTCGCCGTCGCGCCGCCGTAAATTGGCAACGCTCCCTGTGGACCTCCCGCGCCGGCGGCTCCGGCAGGCACCTCCACCTGACCGGGGGGTGCAGCCGCCGCCGTCGGCGGTGGCACCGCGGCGGGCGGCTGCTCGACGGGTGGTGGCACTCCTGCGCCGCCCATCTGCGTCAACTTCGCCTCCAGCGCAGCGAGTCGCAACCCGTAGGCATCGCGGACGGACTCGAACTCCTTCCGTAGTCGGTCGACTTCGTCGCGAAGCTGCTGCTGCGAATCTGGCTGTGGCGGAGGAGTGGATTGCGAGGGCTGGGGGTTCTGGGGAGTCTGAGCCGCGACGGCCCCCGCCGCTGCGAGCATCAGCATCACCGCGCACGCCGCGGCGCGCGTGTGACGAGCAAACGTCAACGAGTTGAGCACGACAACCTCCTGAATCGGCTAAAAACCAACACAAGGGTCTTCCGACTGACGGAAGGACCTGGTGAAACGATGCGTGTCGGGATCTAGGTGACGGGCGGGGAGCGTCCGGAGGAGAATCGTATGCCGATGTCGTCGGGCCGCTCGGAGCCGGCGCCGAACGCCGCCCCTGCGTCGTCGAGGCCAACACCGGCCAAC
>JACDCA010000404.1 GCA_013694635.1 Acidobacteriota bacterium
ACCCCGTGTTCAACGTGAAGCGGTTTGCCGAGCACGCGAGCCTGGACGGGTTCTTTCTCGCCATCGAAGCGGAGGATTCGAAGTTCGATCGTGACAAGACGCGCGCGTTCCTGCAGGGCCTCGGAGCACGGGAAGTCAATGACATCGAGCCGTAGCTTCGCGGGACGCGGGAAGCGGAATGCGGGATGCGCACGGCGCGGGGCGCTGCGAATCGCCTTCTGTCTGCTGACGTCTGTCTCCTGCCTCCTGTTCGCCTCGGGGTGCCGGCAGGACATGCACAACCAGCCGAAGTACCGGCCGCTCCGCCCCAGTCCGCTCTTCGCGGATGGTTCGAGCGCGCGTCCGATGATCGAGGGGACAGTCGCGCGGGGCACACTGCGGGAAGACGAAGCCTTCTTTACGGGCAAGGTCGGCGGTGCGACGGTGGAGGAGCTGCCGTTCACGATCGAAGCCGCGGACCTCGATCGCGGCGAGGAACGCTTCAATATTTTCTGCACCCCGTGCCACGACAAGACCGGGAGCGGGCGGGGCATGGTGGTCCAGCGCGGATACCGGCAGCCGCCGTCGTACCACATCGACAGGCTGAAGCAGGCAGACGCGGGCTACATGTTCGACGTCATCACGAACGGATTCGGCGCGATGCCGGACTACAAGGCGCAGATCGACCCGCGCGATCGGTGGCTCATCGTCGCCTACGTGCGCGCGTTGCAATTGAGCCAGACGGGGACCGCCGCAGACATTCCCGGGGGCGACCCTGAAGCCGCGAACAAGCAGCGTCAGCCCGCGGGCGGGGGCAAACACTGAGCATGGCGACACAGGCAGTCATCTCCACCGACGTCCCCGCGATCGCGCGGCTCCAGCAGCGCGCGCTGATGCTCGCCGTGGTGGGCCTCGTCGCAGGAGGGATCGGCGCGTTCATCGACCGTGAACAGTTCTTCCAGTCGTGGCTGATCGGGTTCCTGTTCTGCCTCGGCATGACGCTCGGGTGCCTCGGGTTGCTCATGCTGCAGCATCTCTCCGGAGGCCAGTGGGGCATGGTCGGACGCCGCGTGTTCGAGGCGGCGGCGCGGACGCTGCCGCTCCTGGCGCTGTTCTTCGTCCCGATCCTGTTCGCCATGCCGACGCTGTTCATGTGGGCGCGTCCGGACGTCGTTGCCAACGACGAGATCCTCAAGTTGAAAGCACCCTACCTGAACGTGACGTTCTTCATGGTGCGCGCGGTCATCTACTTCGGCTTCTGGATCTGGTGCGCCTGGCTGCTGACGAAGTGGTCGGCGGCGCAGGATCGCGGCGAGCAGGCGACCGACCCGGCCGGGATGGTCCGGTTCCGCACGCTCAGTGCGCCCGCGCTGCTGTTTCTCGTCCTGTCGATCACGTTCGCGGCCACCGACTGGGTGATGTCGCTCGATCCGCACTGGTATTCGACGATCTTCGGGTTGCTGACGACGGCCGGCTACGGCTTGTCGGCGCTGGCGTTCACGGTCGCCGTGCTTGCCACCGTCGGTCCCCAGGGGGCACTCGCGGGACGGCTGACGCCACGGCACTTTCACGATCTCGGCAAGCTGCTCTTCGCCTTCACCATGCTGTGGGCGTACCTGTCGTTCTCGCAGTTCCTGATCATCTGGTCGGGAAACCTGCCGGAAGAGATCCCGTGGTACATCGAGCGCATGCGCGGCGGCTGGGGTGTCATCGCGCTCGCCCTGGTGGTCGGACATTTTGCGCTGCCGTTCCTGCTCCTGCTGTCGCGCGACTTGAAGCGGAACAGCAAGTGGCTCGCGCGGGTCGCGATCTTCATCATCCTCATGCGGCTCGTGGACATCATCTGGCTCGTGGCACCGGTGTTCGAGCATCACGGCTTCCCGATCCACTGGATGGACATCGCGGTACCGGCCGGCCTCTCGGGCGCGTGGCTCTTCCTCTTCGCGCGGCACCTGCGGAGCCACCCGCTCATGCCGCTCAATGATCCGTACCTGAAGGAGGCGTTCGCGCATGACGCCCACTGATCCGCCTCCGCCAAAGGCTTCGGTGGGGCATCACCACGACGATCACCTGTACGACGATGAGTTCGTGCACAACGAAGATGTGGCGCACGAGCATACGGATGTCGACGTCCGTATGCTGCTCATCTACACCGGCATCCTCACACTCACCTGTGTCGTCTGTGCGGTCATCGTGCTCGGACTGTTCAACTGGTTCGAAGCGCTGGCGGCGGCCAACGATCCCGTCGTCTCCCCGCTGGCGGCGCCGGCCGGGCAGGAGCCGCCGGAGCCGCGCCTGTTGCTCGACGAGCCGGCGGCGCTGAAGAAGCACCGCGAGTTCGAGGCCCGGACGCTCGGGGAGTACGGATGGATCGATCAAAAGGGTGGCATCGCCCGCCTGCCGATCGCCGAGGCGAAGAAGAAGCTCCTGCAGGATGGCGTCGCCGCCCGTCCCGATGGCGCCGATGCCTGGATGGGCACGTCCGCCGCTGCGAATGGTGAATCGTCGGGCGGCCGAGGGATCCCGGGTGGGCGTCAGAAGTCAGACATCACGATTCTGAAGCCGGAAACGGGAGCGAAGCCGCCGCCGCGGGGTACCAAGCCTGGGGAGCAGAGAAAGCCGCATTGATGAAGAACGTGCGCCCCATTTCGGCTGCGTTGACCGCCCTGATGGCCGTCGTGTGCTTCGCCTGGATGCCGCCTTCGGTGCAGGCGCAGCGCCCGTTGCCGCAACAGCGGCCTGGCGAGCCGACGGGGGCAAAGCCGGGGCTCCTGTCGAAGATCGGCATCGATCAGCGGCTGAATCACCAGGTCCCGCTGGACCTGCCGTTCGTCGACGAGACCGGCAGGCCCGTGACGCTGGGCGACTACTTCGGCAAGCGGCCCGTGCTCCTCGCGTTGGTGTATTACGAATGCCCGATGCTCTGCACCCAGGTGCTCAACGGCGTCACGGGTGCGCTGAAAGTGCTGAACTTCGACGTCGGGCGCGAGTTCGACGTGGTCGCCGTCAGCATCAACCCGAAGGAAGGGCCGGGGCTTGCGTCGCAGAAAAAGCAGGCCTACGTCGAGCGATACGGACGGCCCCACACCGCTGCCGGCTGGCACTTTCTCACGGGTGAAGAGGAAAACATCCAGGAGCTGGCCGCCGCCGTGGGCTTCCGCTACGCCTACGACGAAGAGATCAAGCAATACGCGCATGGCGCAGGCGTCGAGCTGCTGACGCCGAAGGGAGTCATCGCGCGGTATTTCTACGGCATCGAGTACGCGCCGCGCGACATCCGCCTTGGCATCGTCGAAGCATCCGAAGAACGGATCGGCTCGGTGATCGATTCCGCCCTGCTGCTCTGCTATCACTACGATCCATCGACGGGGAAGTACGGAGCGACGGCGCTCGGGCTCGTGCGGATCGGCGCGGTCGCGACCGTAGCCGCGTTTGGGACGTTCCTGTTTGTCTCGATCCGCCGGGAGCGGAGTGCGGCCGGAACGGAGCGAGAGCGAGTGAAGGCCGCCAGGCGGGCTGCAGGGGGCCCCGCCGATCAAGATCGACCTTAACCGATGTTCACGAACTTTCCGTTCTTTCCGCAGCAGGCCTCGGCGCAGGCCGGACAGGTAGACGCGATCTATTTCTTCATGGTCGCGGTGACCGCGTTCTTCTCGATCCTGATCGCGGGCCTCGTGGTCTATTTCGCGTTCAAGTACCGCCGGCGGCATCGCGACGAGATCGGGCACGCCATCCATGGATCCCTGGCGCTCGAGCTCCTCTGGACCGTGATCCCCTTCTTCATCACCATGGTCATGTTCGTCTGGGGCGCCAAGGTGTTCTTCGACATGTACCGGCCGCCGGCCGGGGCGATGGAAATCCACGTGGTCGGCAAGCAGTGGATGTGGAAAGTCCAGCACATGGACGGCCGGCGCGAGATCAACGAGCTGCACGTCCCGGTCGGCCGCCCGGTGAAGCTGATCATGGGTTCCGAGGATGTGCTCCACAGCTATTACATCCCGGACTTCCGGGTGAAGGCGGACGTCATCCCCGGCCGGTACAACGTGCTGTGGTTCACCGCGACCAGGCCCGGCAACTATCACCTGTTCTGCGCGGAGTACTGTGGCACAAAGCATTCCGGAATGATCGGCACCGTTACGGCCATGGAGCCCGCCGACTTCCAGGCCTGGCTCTCAGGCGGACGTGCTGACGAGTCGCCGGTCGCCGCGGGCGAAAAGCTGTTCGCGGATCTCACGTGCAACACGTGTCACCTCACCGATACGCAGGGGCGCGGCCCGATGCTGACTAACCTCTTCGGTAAGCAGGTCGAACTTCAGGGAGGCGGGACCGTCACGGTAGACGAGGCGTACATCCGCGAATCGATCGTGCTGCCGCAGGCGAAGGTGGTGGCCGGCTTCCAGCCGCTCATGCCGACCTTCCAGGGGCTGGTTACCGAGGAACAGCTCCTGCAGCTCATCGCCTACGTGCGTTCGCTGAGCCAGCAGGGGGAAGCGCCGGGCGCCGCGCCACAGTCGCCAACGATGCCGCAGTCAAGCTCGAGACCGGTGGTGGAGAAAAAATAGCTGTCAGCTCTCAGCTGTCAGCTCTCAGCGAATGCTGGTAGCTCTAAGCTGAAAGCTGATCGCTGAAAGCTGACCATGGACACGCTCAATTACATCAACAACGGCCACGGCCTGGCGTCGTGGCTGTTGACGAAGGACCACAAGCGCATCGCGCTGCTCTACCTGGTCTCGATCACCTTCTTCTTCTTCCTCGGCGGATTGTTCGCGTTCATGATCCGCCTCGAGTTGTTGACCCCTGCCGGCGACGTGCTCACGGCTGAGAACTACAACAAGATGTTCACCATGCACGGCGTGGTGATGGTGTTCTTCTTCCTGATCCCGTCGATCCCCGCAGTGCTCGGGAACTTCCTGATCCCGATCATGATCGGGGCGAAAGATCTCGCGTTCCCGCGCCTCAATCTGATCAGCTGGTACATCTACGTTCTCGGCGGCATCTTCACCCTCGTGGCGGCGCTCAGCGGGGGGGTGGATACCGGCTGGACCTTCTACACCCCATACAGCACGGCGGCGGCGAACAGTCACGTGATCACCGCCGCCCTCGGCGTCTTCATCACCGGGTTTTCGTCAATCCTCACGGGCCTCAACTTCATCGTCACGATTCACCGGATGCGCGCGCCGGGGCTGACGTGGTTTCGCCTGCCGCTCTTCGTGTGGGCCCACTACGCGACCAGCCTGGTCATGATTCTCGGCACGCCGGTGATCGCGATCACGGTGCTCCTCGTCGCCGCGGAGCGGGTGCTGCATATGGGGATCTTCGATCCGGCGCTCGGCGGGGATCCGGTGCTGTTTCAGCACCTGTTCTGGTTCTACAGCCACCCGGCCGTCTACATCATGATCCTGCCGGCGATGGGTGTGATCAGCGAGATCGTCCAGGCCTTCGCCCGCAAGAACGTCTTCGGTTACTCGTTCATCGCCTTCTCGTCGCTCGCGATCGCCATCATCGGGTTCCTGGTCTGGGGCCACCACATCTTCGTCGCCGGGCAGTCGGTGTACGCGGGGATGCTGTTCTCGATCATTTCCTACATCGTCGCGGTGCCATCGGCGATCAAGGTGTTCAACTGGACGGCGACCATCTATCGCGGCTCGATCAGTCTCGACTCGCCGATGCTCTACGCGTTCGGCTTCCTCGGGCTGTTCACGATCGGCGGCCTCACGGGGTTGTTCCTGGCGGCCATGGGCCTCGACATCCACATGCACGACACGTACTTCGTGGTCGCGCACTTCCACTACATCATGGTTGGCGGCGCCATCATGGGCTACCTCGGCGGCCTGCACTACTGGTGGCCCAAGATCACCGGAAAGCTGTACAGCGAGCCGGCCGCGAAGCTCGCCGCCGGGCTCGTGTTCATCGGCTTCAACCTCACGTTCTTCCCGCAGTTCCTCGTTGGATACCTTGGCATGCCGCGGCGGTACCACATGTATCCGCCGGAGTTCCAGGTATTCAACGTGATGTCGACGCTTGGCGCGACCATCCTGTCTGTCGGATACCTGCTGCCGATGTTCTACTTCGTGCACTCCATCTTCCGCGGCAAACCGTCGCCCGCCGACCCCTGGGGAGCGAAGGGACTCGAGTGGGAAGTTCCGTCGCCGCCGCCAACCGAGAATTTCGCCGTCACGCCCATCGTCACGCACGGCACGCACCAGTACGCCCCGAGCAAGGAGGTTGGCGTTGTCTGACGGCTATCCGCAGGCGCCGTCGGTGGGCCTGCCGGGGCGAGTGTCCATTCAGGCTCCGGGCAACCCGCACGACGAGCAGTCGTCGGCGCACCCGCATCACCCCAAGCTGCAGCATCACTTCGATGACATGGGGCAGCAGGCGGAAGCCTCGACGCTCGGCATGTGGGTCTTCCTGGTCACCGAAATCATGTTCTTCGGCGGCCTCTTCCTCGCCTACCTTGTCTATCGCACGCAGAACCCGATGGCGTTTCAGGAAGCGAGCGCCCACCTGTCATGGAAGCTCGGGGCGTTCAACACCGCCGTCCTCATCTTCAGTTCGTTGACGATGGCGCTGGCGGTGCGGTCGGCGCAGACCAGCGAGTCGCGCGGCACGCAGGTGTTCTGGCTGGTCACCACGATGATCCTGGGGGCGACGTTCCTCGGGGTGAAGGTGATCGAGTACTCGGAGAAGTTCGCGCACAACAATGTGCCTGGACCGAACTTCGTCTGGGACGGGCAATACCCGGCGGGCGCGGAGATCTTCTACTCGCTGTACTTCTGCATGACGGGTCTGCACGCCCTGCACATGGTGATCGGCCTCGGGATCATGACCGTGATTGCGATCATGGCGTGGCGCCGGCAGTTCAACACCGAGTACTTCACGCCCGTGGAGATCACCGGCCTCTACTGGCACTTCGTCGACATCGTCTGGATTTTCCTCTTCCCGCTCCTTTATCTGATCGGGCGTCATTACGGGGGCCATTAGAGTCATGTCGGGTCACCACGTCTCACACCACGTCGCGCCCAAGAGCCTGTATTACCTGATCTTCGCTCTCTTGATGATCGGGACGGCCGTGACGGTGATCGTGGCGTATTTCGACCTGGGCGCGTTCAACAACGTCGTCATGCTCACGATCGCCTGCACCAAGGCGCTCCTCGTCGTGCTCTACTTCATGCACGTCCGCTGGGGTACACGCCTCACCTGGGTCGTCGCCGCCTCCGGGTTCGTCTGGCTGCTCATCATGTTCGGCTTCACGCTGAGTGACTACCTCACCCGGGGCTGGGTGGGGGGGACGCTTCGGTGAAACTATGAACGATGAATGATGGACTACGAATGAGGTGAGGGTCGTCAGCGTTCGTAGTTAATTCGTCATTCATAGTTCATAGTTCATAGTTTCTTCCGGCCGTCACCATTCACCGGCCGATCCCCACCGCCCGCCGGTCATCACGGGCGGCGGTCCCCTGGCCTTCGTAAAGTAGTACAGGAAGCGGCTATACTTTTCTTTCGCTTTTCCGGCGAAAGTTCATAAAGGTCCGTTCGTTTTGTCGAATCTGAAAGAGAATCTCGCGTCACTCAGGATCGACCATTCCGACCGCGGCGGCGGGTTGCGGAAGGGGCCCTGGATCATTGCTGTGGCCCTGATCGCGACGGTCGCGGCAGGCGGCTGGTACTGGTCTGTACGGCTGCAGGCCGCGCCCGTGAAGGTCGCCTCGGTGGCGGTCAAGACGTCGGGTGGCTCTTCTCCGGGAGCCGTCCTGAATGCGTCGGGATATGTGACGGCACGGCGGCGGGCGACGGTGTCGTCAAAGGTGACCGGGAAGGTCGTCGAAGTTTTCATCGAAGAAGGCCAGGCCGTCCGCCAGGGGCAGGTCCTCGCACGGCTGGACGACTCGCAGGCACGCGCGCAGCTCGCGTATGCGCAGGCGCAGGTCGCCGCGGCGCGAAAGAGCGCCGGGCAGGACCAGGCGCGGCTGCACGAAGCAGAACTGAACCTGCAGCGCCGCCAGCGCCTCATGCAGGAGAACGTCGTCGGCCGCGCCGAGGTCGATACGGCGCAGGCGGACGTCGATTCGCTGAAGGCCAGGATCGCGTACGCGCAGGAGCAGATCGCGGTCGCGGAGAGTCAGGTTCGCCTCCGCCGGACCGATCTCGACGACACCGTCGTGCGTGCCCCCTTCAGCGGGATCGCGATCTCGAAGGACGCGCAGGCCGGAGAAATGGTGTCCCCTGTCTCGGCGGGCGGCGGTTTCACCCGAACGGGCATCGGGACGATCGTCGACATGTCGTCGCTCGAGATCGAAGTGGACGTGAACGAAAGCTTCATCAACCGCGTCCGCCCCGACCAGAAAGTCGAAGCCGTCCTGGACGCTTATCCCGACTGGCGGATCCCTGCCCACGTGATCACGACGGTACCGACAGCCGATCGTCAGAAGGCGACCGTCCGCGTGCGGATCGCCTTCGAGAAGATGGATCCGAAGATCCTGCCCGACATGGGGGTCAAGGTCTCCTTTCTTCGCGACGAGCAACCGGATCGGGCCGCCGCCCCCTCGGCGAGGTTCTCCGTTCCGAAGTCCGCCGTCCGCACGCTCGACGGGCGGAGCGTGGTCTTCGTGCTGAAGGGGGACCGGGTCGAGCGACGTGCCGTCCGTGCCGGGCTCGAAGAAGGGGACCAGGTCGAGGTGCTCTCCGGGGTCAGCGCGGGGGAGCAGGTTGTCGTCGAGGGCCCCGTCGACCTGAAGGATGGGGACCGGGTGAAGATCCAGGGTGCGTAGGACAGGAGATCAGGAGTTCAGGAGCATTTTGGTAAAGAACAGCGGAGCAGATGAGAGATGAGTGAGTCACTCGTAACGATCAGGGGTCTGCACAAGGTCTATCACCGCGGTGGCGAACGCATCGATGTCCTGCAGGGTGTCGACCTCGATATCCCGTCAGGTGATTTTCTGGCGCTCATGGGGCCCTCGGGCTCTGGAAAGACGACGCTCCTGAATCTCACCGGTGGTCTCGACACCGCCAGCGAGGGGTCGATCACCGTTGCGGGTGACCGGATCGACAAGATGTCGGGGGGGAAACTCGCGAAATGGCGCGCCCGCCACATCGGGTTCGTCTTCCAGCTCTATAACCTGCTGCCGGTGCTCACGGCGGCACGCAACGTGGAGCTGCCTCTCCTCCTCACCAAACTCGCCAAGGCGGATCGGCGCAAACGCGTGCAGGTGGCGCTGTCGGTCGTGGGCCTTGCGGACCGCGCCAACCATTTCCCGCGGCAGCTCTCGGGAGGCCAGGAGCAGCGCGTTGGTATCGCACGCGCGATCGTCACCGACCCCACGCTCCTCCTCTGCGACGAACCGACCGGCGATCTCGATCGAAAAGCCGGTGACGAGATCCTCGATCTCCTGCAGGCGCTCAACCGCGATCACGGCAAGACGATCGTGATGGTGACGCACGACCCGCATGCCGCCGCGCGCGCGAAACGGACCCTCCATCTAGAGAAAGGTCAGCTCGTGACCGAGGCGGCTGCATGAAGTTCCTTCCACTCATCTGGCGGAACCTCCTGCGGCGGAAGGTCCGGACGGCGCTGACGATCGGGAGCATCTTCATCGCCTTCCTGCTGTTCGGCATCCTGATGGCGATACGGGCGGCGTTCACGCTCGGCGTCGACATCGCCGGGGCGGATCGGCTGGTCACGATTCACAAGGTCTCGCTGATTCAGCTGCTGCCGCGGAGCTACCGTGACCGCATCCGTGCGATGGAGGGCGTCACCGATGTCACCCACGCGAACTGGTTCGGCGCGTATTACCGGGAACCCAGTAACTTCATCGCGAACTTTGCCGTCGAGCCCGAGCCCTGGCTGAGGATGTATCCAGAGTACCAGTTGCCGGACGAACAGCGGAAGACGTGGATCGCCAACCGCACCGGAGCTGTCGTCGGCATCGTCACGGCGGAGAAATTCGGCTGGAAGGTCGGCGACCGCGTGCCTCTGATCTCACCGATCTATCGGAAGCCTGACGGGTCTCCCTGGGATTTCACCGTCGACGGGATTTACGACTCCACCCTGAAAGGGGCCGACAGGACGCAGTTCTTCTTTCACTACGACTACATCAACGAAGTCTTCAGAGACTCACCCGTCAGCGATCAGGTCGGCTGGTACGTGATCCGGACCAAGGATCCGTCAACCTCCGATCAGCTCGCCAGGCGGGTGGATGCCCTGTTTGCCAACTCCACCGCCGAAACGAAGACGGCAACCGAAAAGGCGTTCGTCTCGGACTTCGCGAAACAGGTTGGCGACATCGGCGCCATCATGGTCGCGATTGCCTCCATCGTCATGTTCTTCATCCTCTTCGTCGCCGGCAACGCCATGGCGCAGTCCATCCGCGAGCGAACCAACGAACTGGCGGTGCTGAAGACGGTCGGGTTCCGCGATGGGCTCATCCTGACCCTCGTACTGATCGAATCGTGCGCCATCGCGATCCTCGGCGGGGCGCTGGGGCTGGGGGTCGCCTGGGTGCTGGTTTCCCAGGGGGATCCGACGGGCGGTCTGCTTCCCGCGTTCTACTTCCCAGTGCGGGATCTGATGCTGGGCGGGCTTCTTGTGCTGGCGCTCGGTGTCGGCACCGGCCTGCTGCCTGCGATGCAGGCGCAGCGGCTGAAGATCGTGAACGCGCTGCGCCGCGCCTAGACAGGACATTCGATGCACTCACTGTCACAGATCGTTGCCGTCACGTCGGTCACCCTGCGGTCGATCGGCCAGCGGCTCGGGTCGTCAATCGTCGCGGTCATAGGCATCGCCGGTGTCGTCATCGTCTTCACCGCCGTGCTCTCGATCGCGGAAGGCTTCCAGGCCGCCATGAGCGGTAAGGGAGATCCACTCCGGGTGCTGATCCTGCGGTCCGGCGCCGACACGGAGATGACGAGCGGCCTCGGCGGTGAAGACGTCAGAACGATTCTCGATGCGCCAGGACTGGAACGCTCTGCCGAGGGGCCGGTGGCGTCGCCTGAGCTCTTCGTCATCGTCGGACACCCGTTGAAGCGGTCCGGGACGGATGCCAACGTTCCCCTGCGCGGAATCTCTCCAGCGGCGCTCAAGGTCCGCCCCGAAGTACGCATCGTGCAAGGGCGCATGTTCCAGCCCGGCACCAACGAGATCATCGTCGGGCGCGCGGCGTCGCAGCAGTTCGACGGCCTCTACGTCGGCCGATCGGTGCGATGGGGCGAAGGGTCGTGGCAGGTGGTCGGCATTTTCGATACGGGCGGCAGCGTCGCCGAGTCTGAGCTCTGGTGCGATGCACGAGTTCTTCAGCCCGCATATCGCCGCGGGAACAGCTATCAGTCCGTCATCGCCCGCCTCGCGTCACAAGACTCGTTCCAGCTCCTGAAAGACTCGCTGACGTCCGATCCACGGCTGCAGGTGACCGTCGTCCGCGAGCGCGACTACTATGCGGAACAGTCGCGGGTCATGCAGATGATCATCCGCACCATCGGGATGGGGATCGCGGCGCTCATGGGACTCGGGGCAATCTTCGGCGCCGTGAATACGATGTATTCCGCGGTTTCGTCGCGGACCCGCGAGATCGCGACGCTTCGCGCGCTCGGCTTCGGCCGCACGCCCGTCGTGGTTTCCGTGCTGATCGAAGCCGTGTTTCTCAGCCTCATTGGCGGCGCGCTCGGCGGCGCCCTCGCATGGGCTGCCTTCGACGGGTATCAGACAGCGACAATGAACTGGCAGTCCTTCAGCCAGGTGGCATTCGCCTTCGCGGTCACGCCGTCCCTTCTGGGACAGGCCCTGATGTACGCGGTCCTGATGGGCCTGCTCGGCGGCCTCTTCCCCGCGTGGCGCGCCGCGCGCCTGCCGGTCGTCACCGCGTTGCGACAGCTCTAGGTCGCAGCGCTTTTCCCCCGTAGTGAAATCCAACAATAGACCGATGCGGCTCGTACAGCTGCGAGTCGGTGCCGAATCGGCGCGAGCTGAGACACGTTTCAGCATCATCACGACAAGTCTTTTTGCATCAATATTTATCGGCCGCCACTCGACCCGTCGCGAGCCTGTGAGACGAGCGGTACACGCATTGCTTGAGTCGGCGGTACTGTACGACAACGTTGTCGAGACCCTCGGGAAGGTGCTCTATGCGTATCGATGACGTGCTCCAGCGGATCCAGGGCGAGTTCGTAGAAATGCCCGGGCTTCGTCTGACGCCTGCACAGGCCCAGCCCCCGGGGGGGCTCGAACGCGACCTTTGCGACGCTTTACTGGGTGCCCTGATGGACGCGAAGTTTCTGGCCCAGACGCGCGACGGCGCGTTCGTTCGAATGGAAGGCGCGAGTCCCCGGAAGCTGGCGTTCGCGTAGTCGCACAGGGATCGGATGCATTAGAGAGCGCACAGTTAACCCACCGGTGCCGACCGGCTGACTACCTGCCTCGTCAGCCAAACAGGCCGGCTCGCCATCCCCGCTCCCGGGCGGCATTCGCGCCCGCGGCCAAAGCTCGTCGAGGGTTGAGGACCAAAAAACTCAACTCTCGATCATCTCCTTAACCAGGATCCGGTCGCACTTCGTTACCCCGCGCGTTTTCGCCAATACCTGGAGAGCCCCTGCCACGAATAGGCCAGGCGGCCGGCGCGGCTGTAGTGCTTTGCTTCCGCGTCGCCGACGGCGCGCCGCAATTCTCGACTCGCCTCCTCGACGAAGACCTGCTGGCGCTGTGATTCGTCGAGCGAATCATCCGCGAGCAGGCGCCGGACGATGCGGCTCCAGGCTTCGATGTTGTCGTTGAGCTGTTGAAACTGCAGCCGCGCGCCATGGAATGGACCGAAGTGCGTCAGAAAAAGCGTGTCGGGATCCCACGCAAGAATCCGCGCCTCGCTTTCACGCCACGATTCCAGATCAACGTCAGGCGGCGGTGTGGGAGGCATGACGTACGCCCCCCCGGCGCGACGAATCCCCGCGGTATCGCCCACGAAGGCTACGCTGCTCGAGCGGTCGAAGTAGGCGACGTGATGCGAGGCGTGGCCGGGTGTGTAGGCAACCTGCAACTCACGCCCGCCGGCCGAAATCGTCTCTCCGCCTTTCAGCGCCCTCAGCCGTTCGGCAGGCACTGGGAGAAACTCTCCCCACAGGGGCCCCATGTCCTCGCCGTAGAGCCGGCCGGCGCTCTGGAGCAGCCGTTCCGGGTTCACCATGTGCGGCGCCCCGCGCTCGTGCACGAACACTTCGATGTCGGGGTTCTCGCGGACCAGCGAACCGGCGGCGCCGGCGTGGTCGAGATGAATGTGGGTCAGCAGCAGCTGACGGACGTCGGCGACCCTGAATCCTTTGTGCTGCAGCGCCTCCCGCAGGTGATCGAGCGAGGTCGATGGACCGGGATCGACGAGGGCGACGCCACCAGCGCCGTGGAGGATGGCGATCGCAATGATGCCCGGGCGACCAAGAAACCGCAGGTCGACGTAATCGACTCCCGCCGCGAGGGTGGTCATTCGCGGCCACTGCCGGCGGAGGTCGGCGGCGGTGACGGTTTGTAGACGACGCCCCCCTTCATCACAAAGCGCACGCGCCGCAGCTCGGTGACATCGCGAGTCGGATCGCCGTCAACGGCTATGACATCCGCGAAACGTCCCTTCTGAATCGATCCGACGTCCGCAGAGGCGCCGAGCAGGTCAGCAGCGTTCCGCGTGGCCGACAGAATGGCTTCGATCGCCGGCATGCCCGCGTCGACCATGTAGCCAAACTCGCGTCCGTTCTCGCCGTGGACCGACACGCCGGAATCGGTCCCGAACGCGATCTTGACGCCTCCCTTCCATGCCCGGCCGAAAGCCGCCTGCATGAGCGGACCGATCCTCGCCGCCTTCTCACGAACGGTGGGGTGGAGTGCGCCCGGCGTCTTCGCCATCTCTTCGACGGTCTTGCCGGCAATCACCGTGGGCACCAGGTAGGTCCCGTGCTGCTTGAAGGCCGCGACAGTTTCGGCGTCCAGGTACGTGCCGTGCTCGATCGAGTCCACACCGGCGCGTATCGCCGCCTCCATCCCGCGCTTCCCGTGCGCATGCGCCGCGACTTTCATCCCGAGCATGTGCGCGGTCGTCACGATCGACTTCATCTCGGCATCGTCGAACTGCTGCAGATCGCCGGAGTCGCCGATCGAGAGCACGCCGCCGGTCGCCGTGAACTTGATCAGGTCGGCTCCGTACTTGTGCTGATAGCGGACCGCTTTCGCGGCTTCCTCGGGCGAGTCGACGATCCCTTGCTCCCATGTGGGCGACGGGCTCAGATCGTGACGCAGACCGCCCTGGTCGCCGTGGCCGCCGGTGATGCTGAGCGTCCGGCGGGCCGTCCAGATCCGCGGGCCCGGAACGAGACCCTCGTTGATCGCCTTCTTCAGCGCGACGTCGGCGCCACCGTCCGCCCCGACGTTTCGGATGGTGGTGAATCCGGCTTCGAGCGTCCGGCGCGCGTAGAGCGTCGAGCGGACCGCGGCATCCAGGGCGCTCAACGTGACGGCGCGGACGATCGCATCCGACGTGCCTTCACCGGTGATGTGGGTATGTGAATCGATCAGGCCTGGCATCACCGTGCCGCGAGACAGGTCGATGACCTGTGCGCCAGCCGGCCTGACGAACCCAGCCTGAACGTCGCTGATACGGTCTCCGGCGATCAGGATCGACACGCGTTCCCGAACGGTCGCCGACGTGCCGTCGATGAGCCTGCCAGCATGAATGACCGTCACTGCGGAAGGTGATTCCTGCTGAACAGCGGCCCCGGGGGGCGCTGCGAACAACCCCAGCAGGCAGCCGGCAACGCAAAAGAACTGCTTTTTCTTGAATGACATAGCCGAAACCTGTCTCGAAGAGGACTGCGGGAATCTTACATCGGCTGTTAAAATCAAAGGCGAGGCATGGACGGGACCGACAGGCAGACGGGTGGCGAGGTTCTCGAGCGGACGAAACAGAAGACGAAGCGGCCGGAGCTCTACAAGGTCCTGCTGCTGAACGACGACTACACCACGATGGACTTCGTCGTGGAGGTGCTCGAGTCAATTTTCAACAAGGCGCCCGCGGAGGCGTACCGGATCATGATCGCGGTACACACGCAGGGCAAGGGGTTGGCCGGCGTCTATCCGTACGACATCGCTGAAACGAAAGTCGAAACCGTCATCGACCGCGCGCGCGAAAACGGCTTTCCGCTGAAAGCCACGATGGAACCGGAATGAAGCACGTAGCACGTAGCACGTAGCACTTACAAATGTTCAGCCCCGCACTGGAGATCGTTCTCACCGTCGCCTATCGCGAGGCGACGTCGCGCAGGCATACACACCTGACGCTGGAGCACCTGTTGTACGCCCTCGCGCACGATCCGGACGGCGAGCGGATTCTTGGCGCCTGCGGCGCCGACCTGCCGCAGCTCCGCAAGGATCTCGACAAGTATCTGAACGATCAGATCGAACAGTTCTCTCGCGGGCAGCACAAGGAACCTGAGCAGACCCTGGCATTCCGCCGCGTGCTGCAGACCGCCGTGCTCCACGTGCAGAGCGCGGGACGCCAGGAGGTGCAGTCCGGCGACGTGCTCGCGGCCACGCTGCAGCAGAACCGGTCGTACGCGGCGCAATTGCTGGCGGCCCAGGGCGTGACTCGCCTCGACATCCTCGAATACATCACGCACGGTGTCAGCAAGGTGCCGCCGTCCTCCACATCGGTGCCGTCAGGGATCGACGATCCGGAAGAGGCCGAATCGGGCCTGGGCGACCGCGGAGGTGCGGCTTCGCGAGACCCCCTCAGCGCCTACGCGATGAATCTGACCGCGCGCGCGCGGGCGGGCGAGCTGGATCCGCTCATTGGCCGGATCAACGAACTGCAGCGGACGATGGAGATCCTGTGCCGGCGCAGGAAGAACAATCCGGTGTTCGTCGGCGATGCGGGCGTCGGGAAAACGGCGCTCGCGGAAGGGCTGGCAACGCGGCTCCTCGCAGAAGACGTCCCCGACCTGCTGCAGGGAGCCGAAGTGTTCTCGCTCGACACGGCGGCGCTGCTTGCGGGGACGCGTTTCCGGGGGGATTTCGAAGAGCGCTTCAAAGCGGTAATCAACGCGCTGGCGAAGCGGCCGATGCCGATTCTGTTCATCGACGAGATCCACTCCACCGTCGGCGCCGGCGCGACGACCGGCGGAACGATGGACCTGGCGACCCTGATCAAACCCGTCCTCACCGCCGGCCAGCTCCGCGTGGTGGGTTCGACGACGCACGACGACTTCAAGCACATCGAGAAGGACCGCGCGCTCGCGCGCCGGTTGCAGAAGATCACGATCGACGAACCGTCGCTGCAGGAGACCGTGAAGATTCTCCAGGGGCTGCGGTCGCGGTACGAGGCGCATCACCGCGTGAAGTTCACCGACGAGGCGCTCGAAGCCGCGGCGAAGCTGGCGTCCCGTCACCTTCGCGACTATCGGCTGCCCGACAGCGCCATTGACGTCCTGGATGAAACAGGTGCGCGGCTGCGCCTGGCGCGCGGCGACGTGCGCACACCCGATGCGCCGGTCGAGGAGGTGACCGCGCAGCAGGTCGAGGAAGTCATCGCGCGCATGGCGAGAATCCCCGCGAAGCAGGCCTCGGCTTCGGACAAGGACCGACTCAAGAGCCTCGAAGAATCGCTCGGCCGCGTCGTCTTCGGCCAGGAAGAAGCCGTACGAACGGTGGCCCGCGCGATCAAGCGGTCGCGCGCCGGACTCGGCCAGCCGGAACGGCCGGCGGGCTGCTTCCTCTTCACGGGTCCCACGGGCGTCGGCAAGACGGAGCTCGCGAAACAGCTCGCTCTGCACCTCGGCAACGAGTTCCTCCGGTACGACATGAGCGAGTACATGGAGAAACACGCCATCGCGAGACTGATCGGCGCCCCGCCCGGCTACGTCGGCTTCGAGCAGGGAGGGCTGCTGGTCGATGCGATCCGCCAGCATCCGTACGCGGTGCTCCTGCTCGACGAAATCGAAAAGGCGCATTCGGACATTTTCAACATTCTGCTGCAGGTGATGGACCACGCCACGCTCACCGACAACAACGGGCGCAAGGCGGATTTCCGGCAGGTGGTTCTGATCATGACGTCCAACGCCGGCTCGCGGGAACTGAGCGCCGGCACGATCGGTTTTTGGGAAACAGGATCCTCGGAGCGCTCGCTCGACAACCGGAACAAGGCGTCGCAGCAGCGGTCGAAGCACGCGGTCGAGAAGGTCTTCAGCCCGGAGTTCAGGAACCGTCTGGACGCGATCGTGTCGTTCGGTCCGCTGTCGCCGTCGGTGATGGAGACGATCGTCGAGAAGTTCATCTTGCAGCTCGAGGCACAGCTCGCCGAACGCCGTGTCGCGATCACACTGGAACCCGGGGCGCGCGTGTGGCTCGCGGAGAAGGGCTACGACCCCGTCTATGGCGCGCGTCCGCTGGCGCGCGTGATCCAGACGGAGGTTCGCGATCCCCTGACCGACGAGATCCTGTTCGGCCGCCTGGAAAACGGCGGCACGGTGACGATCGGTCTGACGGATGGAAAACTCGCGTTCAACTACGAGGAGCGGCAACTGCCAACATCGTCCACGCGTAGTCCAGCCCCCTAGCCTAAGCCTAGGGCTGCATCACCCGTTGTCCAGCCCTTCAGGGCTGATTGGAAACATGTCCGACAAAGAACACGATGTCCCGGTAAAAGTCGTCGACCGCCGCTGGTGGGCGAACCAGGGTGAGGCGGACCGCGAGGATGCGCGCGGCGCCGGCAAACCTGCGTACGTCGAGCAACTCGAACAGCAGATCGTGGAGAAGGACAAGCAGATCCAGGAATACCTGACCAAGTACCGGCAGGCCTCCGCGGAGTTCGAGGACGCACGGCTGCGGCTGCGGCGCGAGATCTCCAAGGACGTCGAGCGTGCGCGCCGTGAAGTGCTCGCCGACATCCTCGAGGTGGTCGACAACCTGGACCGCGCCATCACCTCCGCGCGTGGCGGCTCCACTCACGACGCGCTGTTACAGGGGGTCGAGATGGTGCGGCGCCAGTTCCTGGCCAAGCTCGACGCATTCGGCGTCAAGCCGATCGAGGTCGCAAACGAACGATTCGATCCGACGGTCCACGAAGCCATCAGCAGCGTACCTGCCGCATCCCCCGAGCAGGACGGCCTGGTCGTCGGCACCGTCCGCGCGGGGTATCGCATCGGCGACGACATCCTGCGCCCCGCGGCGGTTGCAGTTGCCAAGGCGTGAGTAGAGCGCAGCACCCTTTAGCACCCAGCACCCTTTAGCACCTTATTCTTCTTTCAACACCACCAGCGGATCGACAGAGGCGGCGCGGCGGGCCGGCACCAGGCAGGCCGCGAAGGCACTCGTGCCGAGCACCGCGACGATCGCGCCCAGCACAACCGGATCGTGCGGCTTCACTTCGTACAGCAGCGTCCCCAGAAGACGCGATGCCACGATCGACCCTGCGATTCCGACGACGAGCCCCGCAGCGATCGGCGTCAGCGACCGGCGCACGACCATCCCGACGACCTCGGCGGCACGAGCGCCAAGGGCCATCCGGATCCCGATCTCGCGCGTCCGCTGCGAGACGATGTAAGTGACGACTCCGTAGACGCCGATCGCGGCAAGCAGCAGCGCGACGAGCGAAAACGCCCCGAGCAGCAGCATCGGAAAGCGCCGGGTGCCGATCGACTCCTCGATGACGGCGTCCATCGTCCGGATTCGCGTGACGGGTTGTTCGGCGTCGATGGCGCGCAGCGCCGACCTCACCGGGGACGCGAGCAGCATCGGCTCCGCGGCTCCCCCTGGCTGCGCATCCGCCGGATCATGGTCGGGGGAGCGTTCGCGTAGCAGGCGAACAGGAGATCAGGAGCTTTTTTTTTCTGTTGGCCTACGCGTCGCGGACGACAGAGCGGCGGCTGCGGTGCTGGTCGAGGACGTGCTGGCCGAGGCGCTTGCTCATGAAGACCTTCGACTCGCCGTTGGACGCCGGGTGCGGCACGAAGCGAATGATGTCGAAGCCGAGCTGCGCGAGGGCGCTGCGCATCTCGTAGAAACGATTCTTGGTCTTGGCGACGATCTCGTCGAACCCGTTCTCGATCGCCCAGACCTCCTGCTCTTCCGTCA
>JACDCA010000406.1 GCA_013694635.1 Acidobacteriota bacterium
TGCTCGTGCGCCGCCTCGAGCGCGTCGGCGATCTGCCGCGCCAGGGGTAGCGCGTCGGCGGGCGCGATCGGGCCGCGCGCGATGTGCGCGGACAGGTCCTCGCCCTCGACCAGTTCCATGACCAGCGCGCCGACGGACCCTGACTCCTCGAGGCCGTGGACGTGCGCAATGTTAGGGTGATTGAGCGCCGCCAGCGTCTGCGCCTCGCGCGTGAACCGTGCGAGGCGTTCGGGATCGGCGGTGAAAAGCTCGGGCAGCACTTTGATCGCGACGTCGCGATTGAGTTTCGTATCGCGGGCGCGATAGACCTCACCCATGCCGCCGGCGCCGATCGGGCTCACGATTTCGTACGGACCGAGGCGACTGCCGGAGCGCAGAGACATCGTCAGGCGTCACTCCAGACGCGCGGTCAAGAACCCGGAAGGTGAGAGACGGATTATAGCTCCGCCTAGGTTCCGCTTCGCTGAACGTCGCCCACGGGCGACGCTCGCGATCCCTCATTACTAATCGCTCATCGCTGAGCTCAGGACAGTGCGCATCTTCGCGATCGACGTGACGTCGGGCAAGCGGACGCTGCTCCATGAACTGGCGCCAGGGACCCGGTCGGAACAACGGGGGTCATCGAGATCCGCCTGACCCCGGACGGCGCGTCGTACGCATTCGGGTACATTCGCACGCAGTCGAACAGCCAGACATCCGTGTTGTCAGTCATGCTTTGCCTACGATGACACGTCTTCAACACGTGGATCTCGTAGCCGCGTTGAAGCTGCATCACAGCATCCCGACGCCGGACGGCCGGACGGGGATCTGCGTCTGGGAAGGACCGTCGATTTCGGCGCTCCAGACGTTCCTCGACCCGATGCTCGGCCCGGACGCCCGCAACGAGTACTGTGAAGTGGTCAACAGGGCATCGCGCTGCCGACCGCGTTACAGCTCTCGTCTGACAGCTGCGGCCCTGAAGGCCCGCCCTACCCTCGATGTTTGCCGCGAGCGTCGCGGCGCTCGCCAGCACGTCAGCTGACCTATAATCCGGCCACACCCTGCACATGTCCAATCTGGCTGGATCCCGGCTCGGGCCGTATGACATCGTCAGCGCGCTCGGCGCGGGCGGAATGGGCGAGGTCTATCGTGCGCGCGACACGCGGCTCGATCGCGACGTCGCCATCAAGATCCTGCCGGAGTTGTTTGCTGCCGATCCCGATCGGCTCACGCGCTTCGAGCGCGAAGCGAAGACGCTGGCATCACTCAACCATCCGCACATCGCGCAGATCTTCGGCATCGAACAGATAGCGCCTTCGTCGGGCGGCGGGGCACAGAGCCAGAGCTCCGCCGGCGCCGCGCTGGTCATGGAACTGGTCGAAGGCGAGGACCTGTCGGTACGCATCGCGCGCGGTCCGATGCCGCTGGCCGAGGCGCTGCCGGTTGCGCAGCAGATTGCCGACGCGCTCGAAGCGGCGCACGAGCGCGGCATCATCCACCGCGACCTCAAGCCGGCCAACATCAAGGTCAGTGCGGACGGCGTGGTGAAGGTGCTCGACTTCGGCCTCGCGAAGGCGATGGACGGCGGCAACGCCAACGCCGATCACGCCAACTCGCCGACGATGGCCATGACGGGCACCGTCGCGGGACTGATCCTGGGGACGGCCGGCTACATGGCGCCCGAACAGGCGCGCGGGCAGGCGGTCGATCGCCGTGTCGATGTGTGGGCCTTCGGCGTCGTGCTGTTCGAGATGCTCACCGGCAAACAGGCGTTCTCAGGCGACACCATCTCCGACGTGCTCGCCTCAGTGCTCAAGAACGACCTGGATTGGAATCTGCTGCCGAAGGATCTGCCAGGACCGATCCTGACGCTGCTGCGGCGCTGCCTGAATCCCGATCGCCGCAACCGGCTGCGAGACGTCGGCGACGCGCGCATCGCCATTTCGGAATATCTGGCCGGGAAGAGCGAATCCGCATCGGTAGCCCCGGTTCCGATCGGACGTGCGCCCTCGACAGCCCTTCTGTCTGGCGCGCTGGGGTTGATCGCGCTCGTCGCGATCGCCGTTGCCTTGTTCGCCTGGCAGGGCCGCACGTCGCCCGAAAGCTCCCGGCGCTTCGTCGTCTCGCCGCCGGAAGGCGTGTCGATCGACGTCGTCAGCCGGCCGTCGATTTCGCTGTCGCCCGACGGATGGACGCTGGTGTTCGTGGGGGTCGAGAACGGTATCTCCCATCTCTTCATGCGTGGACCCACCGAATTCGATCCACGGAAGCTGCCGGGCACGGAGGGTGCCGGCAACCCGGCCTTCTCTCCGAGCGGCAGGGCGCTGGCCTTCGTGGCCGGCAATCGCCTGATGGTCATGCCCCTCGAGGGGGGCGCGAGGGCGCTGGCGACGGTCAACAACCCGCGGGGCCTCGCCTGGGTTGATGAGACGACGCTGGTTTTCACACCGGAATCAATCGGCGGGGTCATGGAGTTGTCGGTCAACGGCGGGACGCCCAGGGGCCTCAGCACCATCGATGAGAAATCCGGCGAGCGCTCGCACCGCTGGCCGCACGTGCTGCCGGGCGGCCGGTGGGTGTTGTTCACGGTGGGCACGACGGCCAGCCCGGACGACTACGACAACTCGCGCATCGACGCGGTCGATCGCCGCTCGGGGGAGCGGCGCACTGTGTTTCAGAACGCGAGCATGACGCGCTTTGTGCCGACCGGTCACCTTCTGTTCGCGCGGGGCGGATCGCTCTTCGCCGTGAGATTCGATGCCGCGACCCTGAAAGTATCGGGGTCGCCGGTGAGCGTTGTGCAGGGCATCGGCGGCGATCGGACGACCGGCGCGGCGCATGTTGCGTGGTCCGACGACGGCACGTTCGCGTACGTGCCGGGCGACGTCCACGGAGGGCTGCGGCAGCTCGCGTGGTCCGATTTCAAGGGGGCGCGGCAATCGATCAATCTGCCACAGGCGCTCTACAACGACATTCGGATTTCCCCGGACGGCACACGCCTGGCGGTCGCTCAGGGGACGAGCGGCCTCGCCGACATCTGGGTGTACTCGTTTGCCCGGGGCACGAATACGCGCCTTACCTTCACCGGCGTCAACGCAACCCCTGTGTGGTCGGCCGACGGCCGCGACGTTTTCTTCGTAGCCGTGGACGGCACCCGCGGCAGCAAGGTGTTCAGGACAAGCGCGGACGGCGGGCGCGAGGCAACACTCCTCACGTCTCCCGCTGGCCGCGTCTATTTGAAGCACGTCAGTGACGACGCGAGCTGGGCCGTAGTCGACTACATCGCGTTCGGCGGCGCGCGGGCCAATGTCGGCAGGCTTCCGCTCCGGCAGGACGCGAAAATCGAGCCGCTGGTCGCCACCCAGGCCGACGAGTTTGGCGCCGCATTGTCGCCCGACGGCCGCTATGTGGCCTACCACTCGGACGAGGGGGGCCAACCCGAGATCTACGTGCGGGAGCTGGCAGCGTCAGCGGGCCGATGGCAGGTATCCAACGCGGGCGGCGAAGAGCCGATGTGGTCCCCCGACGGACGCATCATCTTCTACCGGACCGAAGGACGGCTCATGCGGGTGACGGTTGCGACCGGCGGCACTTTCACTGCTGGTCTGCCGGAACTGATGTTCGACGGCATCTTCAATCTGCGTTCGGACACGGGCGTCAGCTACGAGCCGCATCCGGACGGCAAACGCCTGCTCATGACCAGGCCCGCCGACGTCGTCTCGAGCGGGAACGTTCGCGTGATCACGGGGTGGTTGGACGAGCTGAGGGCAGTCAAGTAAGCATGGCACTCACTGCCGGCGCACGACTCGGTGTCTATGAGGTCATCTCTCCGCTCGGCAAAGGCGGAATGGGCGAGGTCTATCGTGCGCGCGACACGCAGCTGAATCGCGACGTCGCGATCAAGGTCCTGCCTGACCTCTTCGCGGTGGACCACGAGCGCCTCGCCCGCTTTACCCGCGAAGCGCAGACTCTCGCCTCGCTGAACCATCCCAACATCGCGCAGATCTACGGGCTCGAAGGGGACGGGTCGCGCGGACGGCCACGGGCGCTGGTGATGGAGCTCGTCGACGGAGAGGATCTGTCCGCGATCATCGATCGTGGAGCGATACCCCTGAGCGACGCGCTGCCGATTGCGCGGCAGATCGCCGACGCGCTCGAAGCGGCGCACGAAGTCGGCATCATCCATCGAGATCTCAAGCCGGCCAACGTGAAGGTGCGGCACGACGGCGCAGTCAAGGTCCTCGACTTCGGGCTCGCAAAGGCGATCGACCCGGCGGGCACGTCCAGTGCGGACGCGATCAGATCCCCCACGCTCACCGCGCACGCGACGCAGATGGGCATGATCATCGGCACCGCCGCCTACATGGCGCCCGAGCAGGCGCGCGGCAAGGCCGTCGATCGCCGCGCCGACATCTGGGCCTTCGGCGTCGTCCTCTACGAGATGCTGACCGGCCGGCGCGCCTTTGAAGGTGACGACATCTCGTCGACGCTCGCGGCCGTCCTCATGCGTGATCCGGAGTGGACGGCGCTCCCCGGCAATGTGCCACCCGCGCTCAGCACGCTGATCCGTCGATGCCTT
>JACDCA010000416.1 GCA_013694635.1 Acidobacteriota bacterium
CGATCCGCCTCGCCGGGACCGCGGCCGCCGTCAGGCCAACGGCCAGGATCACCAGCACCGAAACGATCAGTGTCGCCGCGTCGAACCCTGTCGCTCCGTAAGCAGGCCCGCCATTGCGCGTGTGACCGCGACGGCGATCGCGGTGCCCGCGACGATCCCGGCCGCGAGCGGAATGAGCGCCCCCCTGAGCAGCAATCTCACCGGCGACCAGCGCGACGCGCCGAGGGCGAGCCTCAGCCCCATCTCGGGTTCGTCGAGAGGCTGCGCTCAGGCGCGAATCGTCGCGAGTTCTCTCCGACGAGGCGTCATACGCGACGTCCTCCGCAACGCCGATGATGCGGAAGCCGCCGTGCGGCATAGCGGCCACCGGCATGCTGTACATCCACCAGCTCACGGTGAACGGCCGCCATTACGGTATTCACCACAAAAGCGCGGTTCGCGGTTCGCGGTGCGCAGTGCGGGATGCGGGATGCGCCGCGCTGCGCCCCGCGCCCCGCGCCCCACGCCCCGCGCGCTAGTCCTGCCGTAGGGCGAGCATCGGATCGACAGCCGCCGCTCGGCGGGCTGGTATCCAGCAGGCGAAGGTGGCGATGGCGAGCAGCAGCGCCGGCACGCCCACAAATGCGGCGAAGTCGAACGGGGCGCCGCGGTTGATGTGCGCGCTGACGACGAACACCGCGATCCATCCCACCGCTGCTCCCATCAGAATCACAGTGAGACTCTCGCGAATGACCTGCCTCACGATCCTGCCCGGGGTCGCCCCAAGCGCCAGCCGCAGGCCGATCTCCGCCGTCCGGTGCGCCACCGTGTAGGCGACGACACCGTAGATGCCGATGGCCGCGAGTACGAGGAGCAGCGGACCGAGCACGGCAAACATGCGTGCCGGGATCCGCCTCAGGAACAGATTCGTCTCGACGTGATCCGTCATCGTCCGGACGTTGTAGACCGGCAGCGCCGGATCGAGTTCGCGGACGATGCGGCGGAGCTCCGGCGCGAGGAGCGTTTCGCTGCCCGGACGCATGAGCACGTGAATCTCGGCGGAACGCCACGGACGATCGCGGTAGGAGAAATACAGCATTGGCGTCGGCGCCTCGCCGAACGATTCGTAGGTGGAATTCCGGACGACTCCGGCGAGGGTGTAGCGGCGCTCGCGGCTCTCCAATACGCGCCCGATCGGTTCCAATCCCTGGAGGAAGTGCTGCACGAATGCCTCGTTGACAACGACCTGAATGGGAGCGGTCGTGTCGGAGAGATCCGCAAAATCGCGTCCGCGAACGATTGCTATGGCGAGCGTGCTGAAGTAACCCGGCGACACGATATTGCTGATCGCACGATCGGGCCTTTCCGGATCACTGGCACGTCCCTCGAGGGCAAACGTGCGCAGCGGCATGCCGTGAATGTCCAGTGGCACCGAAGCCGCGAGCGAAGCCATCTCGACCCCGGGGAGCGCGCGCGCCTTGTCGACGACGCGCCGTGCGAATTCGCGCGCGGCGGCATCGTCTACCTCGCCGCCGCTGAGATCGTAAGTCGCGAGGAGCACCCCCTCCCGACGGAAGCCGGGATCCGTCGACTGCGTGTCGCGGAAGCTCTGAAGAAAAAGCCCGGCCACGACCAGCACCGCGATGGCGAGCGCCACTTCGGTGGCCATCAGGACGTTGCGCATGCGATTGCGCGAGACCGTGCGCTCACCGGAGCGCATCGCCAGTTGCGGATCGACGCGGGCGAGCTGCAGCGCCGGGGCCGCACCGAAGACGAGCGCGCATCCCATGCCGAGCAGTGTGGCGAACGTCAGACCAAGAAGGTTCACACTCGTCTGAAACCTGACCGGCAGCGCCGTCGAGAGTGGCACAGAGCGAAGCGCTTGCGTGCCCCAGACGGCAATGACGGTCCCGACGGCCGCTGCCGCGAGAGCCAGTACGAGATTCTCGACGATCAGCAGCCGGACGATGCGCCACGGACCGGCGCCGATTGCGAGGCGGACCCCGATCTCACGTTTTCGGGCACTCGCGCGCGCGAGCAGGAGGTTCGCCGTGTTGCCGCAGACCGCCAGGAGCAGAAGGAGCATCACCCCCTGCAGAATGAAGAGTGCCTGCAGAAACATCCGCTGCGGTCCACGAGGCTGCTGCCAGAACGGCAGCACCTCTCCCTTCATCGTCTGATTCGCGGCAGGAAAGGTCCTTGCGAGCTCCTGCATCACGCTGTCGAACTGCGCCTGCGCCTCCGCACGGTTCGCGCCGCGCTTCAGGCGTCCCATGACGGAGTAGCCGCGCAGATTCCGGTCCTCGAGCTCGCGCGTGCCACTGAGGATCGCCGTCGCAAGCGTCGCCGGCATCCACAAGTCGAACTGCAGACCGAGAACGGTCCCCTGGAAGCCATCGGGCGTGACGCCGACGACCGTCAGGTCGCGGTCGTTCACGCGAATTGTTCTCTCGAGCACGTCCAGCGTGCCCCCGAGACGCGTCTGCCAGTAGTCGTGCGAGACGATGACGACCGGCTCTCCCCCCGGCCGGGACGCTTCTTCAGGACGCAGAAAGCGTCCGAGCGCGGGGCGCAGGTCCAGCGCCGAAAAATAGTTGCCCGAGACGAGCAATGCATAGGTGCGTTCCGTGCGGCTCGTTTCGCCGACGTTCACCGGCAGCATGCGGAAGGCGAGCAGATCCTCGAACGCCGGCATGCGCTCGCGGAGGTCCCGATACTCGACCCATGACGTGCCGGGATACGTGCCGGTCTCGGCGCGCGGTTCGACGAGCTCGAAGGTCCCACCGGCACGGACTCCGGGCAGCGGATCGAAGACGAATAACTGGATCCAGGAGAACACGGTGGTGTTCACCCCGATGCCCACCCCGAGTGAGATGATGACCACGGCCGCGAGAAGCGGCATGCGCGCGATGACTCGCAGGGCATGCCGCAGGTCACGCCAGACCTGCTCGATTTGCATGGTGCGCATTGTCTCGTACGGTACCTGAACCAGAGCTGAATAAGGGCCACGGTGCAACACGGTGCAACACGGGTAAAGGGGCTTAGAGCATGTTTGCCGGCGACCCGGACGTCGCGCCGCCGCCTGTCACACGGCTGTCACAAGCTGCGGATCGTGCGCACTCTCGCCAACGCGCACGCGCTGACGATCGACTACGACGCGGGTGGACGCGTGCGGGGATTCACCGGCGCCGCGGATCCGCGCGGCTCAGGGCTGGCGAAAGGGTACTGACGGGATTTCGAGCCGCGCCCGCAGACCGCCCAGAGCGGATCTCTCCAGCGTGACAGAGCCTCCGTAGACGCCCGCCAGATCGCGCACGATGGCGAGCCCGAAGCCCGATCCGGGGGCTGCCTCGTCGGCCCGTACTCCTCGCTGCAGGACGGCTTCACGCAGCGTCTCCGCGA
>JACDCA010000451.1 GCA_013694635.1 Acidobacteriota bacterium
AGAACAGACGGCTCCTTTCTCAAGCTTGAGAACTGAGCTCCAGTCGGGGCGGGTCATCGATCTTCACGCGATGAAGACCAGCGACGAGCTGGTCCCGCTGCTGACGATGTTTCCGGAGCCTGCCGAACGGCGCGCTGTCGCAGCCGCCGTTCATGACCGCCTCGAAGGGCCGGCATCCGGACGGTTGACGCATGTCGGGGCATTAGCGGGTCTCACGATTCCGGCGCCGCGCATTCGGGCCGATCCCAGGCTCACCGTGTTGAACGACCGTCTTCGCAGCCGGGCCGGCACCGACGTCAACCTTTTCACGGCAGCGGATATCGCGACGTTGAAGCCCGCCGTGGTCGTACGAACGCCGTCGGAGTATCGGCGGCGAATCCTCATCGCTATCGGGTTGTTCATCGCCGTGTTCTGGGTCACCCACGCGACGCGATGGCTGCTCGGCGTGACGGGCGACCCGCTCCTGCTGCCGATCGTGCAGTTGCTGACCAGCATCGGCGTCATGGCGATGATCGCGCTCCGCGATCCGCTGCGTGACACGCTCGCAGCTGTGACGGTCGTGGGAGGAATCACGGCAGGATGCCTCGCCTGGGCCGCGCTCAGCCTGATCGATTTCGAGCGCCCACGGCTCCGCCGCGAAGTGCTCCTGCCGCTGGGCACCGCGGTCGCGTTTGCCGCGGCTTTACTCCTGTTCGGTGATGGACCTACAGGAAGCGGAGCCAGGGTGAACCTGCTTGGCATGCAGCCGGTGGAAATCATCCGGCCGCTGTTCATCTTTTCGCTCGCGGCGTACTTCGCGCGCCGCTGGCAGTTCCTCCGCGAATTCTCCGAGGACGTCGGGGCACCGCGAAAGCTGCGCCGCTACGTTCGCCTGCCGCGGATGAAGGACGTTCGTCCGCTGGCGATCAGCCTCGGGACGATCCTGGTGTTCCACTTCCTGCAGAAGGACCTGGGCCCCGCGCTCGTCCTGTCGTGCGTTTTCCTCGGCTTGTACGGCATGGCGCGTGGCGGCGGTGGCCTGGTGATACTTGGATTCCTCGGGTTGATCGGCGGACTCGCCGCGGGCTATGCGCTTGGCGTTCCGGCAACGATCACGCGGCGTGTCGCAATCTGGGCGGATCCGTGGGAGAACGCGCTGCAGGGTGGCGATCAGATTTCGCACGCGGTCTGGGCGCTTGCGAGCGGCGGCTTCCCAGGGCTCGGTCTGGGCGTCGGCGACCCGCAATTGATTCCGGCCGGACACACCGACTTGATTGTCGCGGCGATCGGCGAAGAGATTGGATTCGTCGGCCTTGCGGCTGTCACGGTGCTCTTCGCGCTGCTGGTCTGGCGCCTGCTTCGCATTGCGGTGCGCGCGCCCGGTGATTACACGGCGTTTCTCACGGTCGGGTTGACACTCGCATTCGCCGTGCAGGCACTGGTGATCGTGGGCGGCATGATGGGCCTGCTGCCTCTCGCGGGGGTCGTGACCCCCTTCCTCAGCTACGGTCGGTCGTCGATGCTGAGCAACCTTGCGGCCGTTGGCGTCTGCGCCGCCATTTCGTGTCGTCGAGGGGCCATCCGCCACTCGTTTGCGACGCCAGTCCGTGTGCTCAGCTGGACGCTGGTCGCGGCGACCGGGTTGCTGCTGGCCCGCATGGCGCAGGTGGAGGTGCTCGCTGCCGATGCGTTTGCCACTCGCGCAAATCTGACACGGCAGGCCGACGGGGGCTACCGGTATCAATACAATCCACGACTCATTGCCGCTGCGCGAACTATTGAGCGTGGCACCATCTACGACCGTACCGGCCTGCCCCTGGCGACTAGCCGCCATCAGGAACTGCTCAAGTTTGAGGAGCGCTATCGCCGCCTCGGACTCACTGTGGCGTCAGCATGCGCGGACACGCGATGCTATCCGCTCGGTGGTCTCGCGTTTCACGTGCTGGGCGAGTCGGTGAATCAGACGAACTGGGCCGCCCGCAACACCTCGTTCGTGGAGGAGGATTTCGACGCGACGCTCAAGGGCTTCGACGATCGTCCGCTGACCGTTGGCG
>JACDCA010000466.1 GCA_013694635.1 Acidobacteriota bacterium
TGTACATCCTGCCGATCGTTCCGGCGGTCGCGGCGCTTGGAGCCGCGGTGATCAGCCGGTCGGAGGCCATCCCCGGCGCGGTGCGGGCGACGGGTGCGATCCTTGGGCTGGTGGTCGCAATAGCGGGGGCGGCGGTCCTGTACATATTCGTCGTCATGCGGCCCGCTTACAGTTTTGATGCGGCCCCGCTCGTGGGCCTTGCCGCCGCCGCCGGAGGGGTCGCCGCCGCCCTTCTCGCGGCGCGCCGCTGTGTCATTGCGGCCGTCACAGCAGCATTAATAACGCTCCTCGCGGTGAATTGGCTACTCGTGGTCAGAATACTTTCCGACCTGGAGCAGCAGAAACCGGTGCCGGCGCTGGTGGCCTTTCTGGGCGATCGAATTAGCTCGCAGGACGTAGTCGCCACGTATAACGTTGCCTTGCCGAGCATGGTGTATTACTTGCAGCGACGCGTGAACGTGTATTTCGCCCCGGAACCGTTCATTGCCGACGCCACTGTCCCTCAGCGGATGTTTGGCATCCTCCCGGAGGCAGACTATGCGGCCCTGGGCGACCGGCTGCGGACACGGACTTGCGTTCTTCAGCGACTGCCGGCCTTCGAGGTGAAGCTGAAACAGGTCCTGAGCGGCGCGAAGCCACGCAACCTGGTGCTGATCACGAACCAATGCGTGACGCCATGATGAACCCACCATTCCCCGTTTGTTATGTGACGCTTGCGTACGGCGCTGACGAGCGCGTCTACGATCAGGCGTCGATGCTGCTGCTGTCGCTGATCGCGCACGCGCCGGAGCCCCGTGAGCTGGTCGTCGTGACCGACCATCCGGAGCGTTTCGCCTGGCTCGCGTGGGACGTTCGCGTCCATGCCGTCACCGGCGAGCAGCTGTCGGAGTGGCGTGGCAGGGACCCGTTCTCGATGCGCCAGAAACTCGAGGTCGCCCGTTCGCAGGTACCCGCGCAGGGGGCGCTCGTGCTGCTCGACGCTGACACCCTCGTGCACAGCGACCTGACGCCGATGGTGGACGGCCTCGCGCAGGGGGCGCTGTTTCTTCACAAGCGTGAGTTCGAGCTGGGCTACAGCCGCAGGCGCGGCAACATGGCGCTGTGGAAGGAAATCAGCAAGCGGACGTACGCCGGGTGGTATTTCCGCCCCGGCGACGCCATGTGGAACTCGGGTGTCATCGCTCTGCCGGTGACCGAGGCGCCGATGCTCGACCAGGCGATACAGCTGTATGACGCAATCGCCGAAGCCGGCATTCGCCACTTCGCGACAGAGCAGCTCGTTCTCGGCCAGGTGCTCGGGCGCACGCAACGGCTTCGCGAAGCGATGCCGTGGCTGATGCACTACTGGGGTAACAAGAAGGCCTTCGACGTGGAGATCGCGAAGCGGCTGGGCGAAACGCGCGCGGCCGGGCTCCGTCCGGCTCAGGCCGCTGAAATCCTTCGACGCAATCCCGTCAACCTGCCCCCGGAAGTGCGTCCCGGACGCCTTGCCAAGATCAAGCGCTGGATCACTGGCGGTAAAGCGTCAGTTATCAGTAAGCAGTTGTCAGTAATCAGTAATCAGCCCTAAAAGGGCTGGGCTACCGGATTGACTACTGACTACTGACTACTGTTGAGTTCTTCCACCGTCACCGTCGCCGGCCCGAATTTTCCCACCACGATTCCAGCCGCGCGATTGGCGAGCCGTGCAGCATCCACCGGCGACGCGCCGCCGGCGAGCGCGAGCGTCATCATGGCGATGACGGTGTCGCCCGCGCCAGTGACGTCGGAGACTTCGCGCGCTGCCGCCGGCAGGGAGGTATCGCCGGTGCCGCTGTGCAGCCACATGCCGAGTTCGCCGCGCGTGATGAGGACGTTCTCGCACCCGGTGGTCTCGCGCAGCTTGCGCGCCGCCGCCACCGTGTCTTCATCGTTTCTCAGCCGCATGTGGGTGATCGCTTCCGCCTCGTGATGATTCGGAGTGATCAGCGTCCCCCCCCGGTAGTAGCCGATGTGCGGCACCTTTGGATCGATGGTGAGCGGGATCCCGTGCTTTTCGGCCGCGGCAATGGCGGCTGCGGCTGTGCGCGCTGACACGGCCCCCTTC
>JACDCA010000468.1 GCA_013694635.1 Acidobacteriota bacterium
CCTGGCGGGGCGACAGGGTCGCCGACCCGGCAAGGCATGGCGGCCCTGGATCGTCAGGACGACACGGCGCGCGCCGAGACGAAGTAGCCCGCCAGCTTTATTCGATGCCTGCCGCGCGGGTGGTGGCGGGTTCGATCAGCGTGACCGAGGCCAGCGTGGCGACAGCAATGCCGATGAGAAGGCCCGCGACTTCGTCGTGCGCTTCGGCGAGCCTGGTCCCGGCAATCATCATCAGGACTGCGAGCGCGGCGTCGACGAGCGGCAACGCCGGAAACACGCGCCGGCGTTGCTCAGGAAGCAACGCCGGGTGCACGCGCGACGTGAACGCCAGGTTCAAACGAAGCGTGATTGAGACGGTTGCCAGCGCCAGCGAGACAAAGAACAACCACGAGCCATACGGCCTGCCGATCCACGGGCGGATCCACCATGCCACCGCTGGCATGACGGCCAGGACGACAGCCGCCGACGACTGGTGAAAGCGCCACCACCACATCGCGCCTCGCGGCCGGCCGTCCTGCGCGTCAGTGCCGCGAAGCGCCGCTGCGAGCTCGGAGCCGGACCGGTACCGTTCGTCCGGAACGCTGTTGACGGCTCGACGGATGATCGGTTGCAGCTCCGGGACGCTCCAGGCGCCGCTCACCCCACCCGACGACGGATGCGCGCCCGTCGCGAGCTCCGCGGCGAGGACGCCGAATGCAAAGATGTCCGTCCGCGCATCGACGATGCCTCCGGCCATCTGCTCGGGCGCCATGTATCCGGGCGTGCCGAGGGCCACGCCAGCGTTCGTCAGCCCCGTCATCGTCCGGTCGGAGTCGCGCCCCGCCGTGCGCGCGAGGCCGAAGTCCAGCACCTTCACGTGGCCGTCCACGCAGCGCATGACATTCTCCGGTTTCAGATCGCGATGGACGACGCCGCGTTCGTGCGCCGCCGCGAGGGCGTCGGCGATTTCAAGCAGGGTCGGGCGCAACCGGTCGGGCGGCAGAGGGCCATCGCGCAGCTCCTCACGCAGCGTCTGCCCTCGAACGAGCTCCGACACCATGTACAGGTTCCCGTCGAGCTCTTCGAGCGCGTAAATGATCGCTATCGCCGGGTGACTCAGAGAGGCCGCCGCACGCGCCTCGCGCCGGAGCCGTTCACGGCGCGAGTCGTCGGCGGTGAACTCCGGCGGGAGCGCCTTGATGGCCACGTGCCGGCCAAGACGCGTATCCTCGGCGGCATACACGACGCCCATCCCTCCGCGTCCGATTTCTTCGAGAATGCGATACGGTCCGATCGTTTTTCCCGTAAGGGCCTCGGCGGGGTCGTCGAACATCAGTTCTGGTGCAACGCCCCAGGCGGGCTTCTCCAGAAACTCAGTGGATCCGCGTTCGTGCGCGGCAACCAGCGACCGGACTTCCGTCAGGAGCTCGGGATCGTTGGCTGTCGCGGATGCGAGATACGCATCCCGATCCGCCGGATCGTGATCGAGCGCCGCATGGAACAGATCGTTGACCTGCTTCCATCGGGCCGGGTTCATGCGTCGGCCAGCCCCTCGAGCTCGCGCGTCAACCAGGCTTTCGCCACCGTCCAGTGCCGCTTGACGGTCGCAGGGGACATGTTCAGCGCGTCGGCTGTCTCTTCGATCGTGAGGCCGCCGAAGAAGCGGAGCTCCACGAGCCTGGCCTGTTCCGGATCGATCTCGGCGAGGCGCTGCAGGGCCTCGTCGAGCGCGATCAGGTCGATCGAACGATCGCCGCCGGCCACCAGCCCTTCATCGAGCGTGATGCGCTGGCGCGCGCCGCCGCGCTTTGCCGCGCCGCGCGCCCGCGCCCGCTCGATGAGGATCTGCCGCATCGAGTGTGCGGCGATTGCGCAGAAGTGCGCCCGGTTCTGCCACCGGCCGGGACGGTCCTTCATCAGCCGGAGGTAGGCCTCGTGCACGAGCGCCGTCGGCTGGAGCGTCTGACCGGGCTTCTCGCGGCGCAGATACCCCGCCGCGAAACGCCGCAGTTCCTGGTAGACGATCGGCAGCAGGGTGTCTATACTTAAATCGCCGTGGCCCCCTGCACCCCGGCTGGCGGCCTCCACTCGCTCCCGCTCCGTTCCGGCCGCTCGGGCGTCATCGCCAGGGC
>JACDCA010000492.1 GCA_013694635.1 Acidobacteriota bacterium
GGCGATTCTCGTGAAGTTGAAGAAGCTCGTGAGCGCCATGGACGACGTCCCGGAGGATCTTCAGGGGCTCGACGATGCGATGGCGGATACGTATTTCTGCAACTTCTCGCTGTTCCAGTCGTGCCCCGACAGCTGGGCGATCAAGCAGCTGTTCCCGGTGATGCCGATCCATCGCCTCAACGTGGCGCCGACGCAACACGGCGTCCTCGGCGACATCACCTGCGACTCTGACGGGAAGATCGACCAGTTCATCGATCGTCGGGACGTGAAGCGCACGCTGCCGCTGCACGCCGTGAACGGGGACCCGTATTACCTCGGCGTGTTCCTGATCGGAGCTTACCAGGAGATCCTCGGCGACCTGCACAACCTGCTGGGCGATACCCACGCGGTCCACGTCAGCCTGGATGAGCGCGGCAATGTCGTTCTCGACGCCGTCATCAAGGGAGACACGGTGAAGGAGGTGCTCGACTACGTCGAATTCGACGCCGACACCCTCGTCCGCAAACTACGCCAAGACGTCGAGCACGCCGTCCGCGAGGGGAAAATCAGTTATGAAGAGTCCGGACGGCTCCTGCAGTTCTACGAAGAGGGCTTGCAGGGATACACCTACCTCGAAGAGCCGCGCGAGAAGCGATAGTCACTTCTTCATCATCGCATCGCGTTTGGCCTTGAACTCGTTCCCCGGTTTCCATTCCGGGATCCGGTCCGAGTTGCCCACCCGGTAGCCCACCAGCCAGAGCAGCTGCGCGTCTTCGACGGCGCCGCTGAGATCCCAGTCCGGCTTTATCTGGTCCGACGGCTTGTGATAGTCGTTCGCCGTATACTCGTCGCGTTTCGTCTGGCTGTACTTCTCGTCCTTGCCGATGTACTTCACGCCCGTGTCGGTGTAGAGGGCCGGCACGCCCACCTTCGCGAAGTTGAAGTGGTCGGAGCGGTAGTAGAACCCCTTCTCCGGCTCCGGATCGGCATTGAGGGTCCGGTTCTGGATCGCCGCGGCCTCACGCAGCACATCGTCGAGATCTGACGCCCCCATGCCGACGACCGTGACATCGCTGGTGCGGCCCCACTGGTTGACCCCGTCGATATTGATGTTGGCGACGGTCTTGTTGAGGGGGTACAGCGGATGCGTCGCGTAGTACTCGGAGCCGAGCAGTCCCTGCTCTTCGGCGGTGACGAACAGCAGCAGGATCGACCGTTTCGGCCGGGGCTGGATCTGCGTGAAGCCGCGGCCCATCTCGAGCAGCGCTGCCACACCCGATGCGTTGTCGAGCGCCCCGTTGTAGATGGCGTCGCCGTAGACCGGCGTGCCGACGCCGAGATGGTCCCAGTGCGCCGAGTAGACGACCACTTCCTCGCGCAGCCGCGGGTCGCTGCCGTCGATTCTGGCGACGACGTTCTGCGAATCGATCGTCCGCATCTTGTTGGTGAGCCCCATCGACGCCTTCAAGCCGAGCGGGACGGGTTTGAACTCGCGGGTGATCGCCTGCTTCTTCAGGGCGTCGAAATCCTGTCCGGCCATCTTGAGCAGCGCCTTTGCGGCGTCGAGCGAGAGCCAGCCTTCGATGCTCGACCGCCCCATGTTCTTGTCGTCGGCGACGAGGTTGAAGCGCTCACCGAGAAATCCCTGCACGACGGGGAATGGATACCCCGCCGGCCCATCCTCGTGGACGATGAATACTGCCGCCGCACCTTTTTCGGCCGCCTTCTCGTACTTGTAGGTCCAGCGTCCGTAGTAGGTCATCGCGTTGCCGGCGAAGGTCTTCGAATCGAGCTTCGATGGATCCGACGGATCGGGTACGGCGGGATCGTTTACGAGGACGATCAGGGTCTTGCCCTTGACGTCGACGTCCTTGAAGTCGTTCCAGTTGAACTCCGGCGCCTCCACGCCGTAGCCGGCGAAGACGATTTCCGAATCCGCAATCGCGGCCTTGTCGGTCACGCGCTTGGTAAAGGCCACCACCTCGTCGCGCCATTTCAGGGTGCGCTTCTGCGACCCTTTCGTGATGGTCATCGCCTGCGCCTCGGCGCCGGTGATCCCGACGAGCGGGACTTTCTGGACGTAGGTGCCGTCCGGATTCCCAGGCTGGAATCCCAGCTTCCTGGACTCTTCGACGAGATACCGGACGGTGAGGTCCTCTCCCTTGCTGCCTGGCGCGCGTCCCTCGTACTCGTCAGAGGCGAGCACCTTGATCCGCTCGAGGATCGCGTTCTGGTCGATCGTCGGCAGTTCGGTCGACTGCGCCGCCGGAGCCTGTGTTGGCTGGGACGTCACCGGCTCTCCGCTATTCCCCCGGTTGCTGGCGGTGACCGACACGCAGAGCGCAAGTGCAACGACGATCTTTTTCATGATTATTCCTTGACCGGTGCTTCGGAGGCGGACCGCGCGCCGAGATCTCGATCGAGATCGAGGAGCGAGGCAGGGTCGTTGCCCACCATCCGGAACTTTGCGACGATCTCACGGGCCGTCTTCTCCTCCTCGACCTGCTCGGTCAAGAACCATTGAAGCTCGGCGGCGGCGGAGAACGCCTTCTCGTGGAATGCAACCTCGTACAGTGCGTCGATCTGCCGGCTGACTTCCTGCTCCTGCTGCAGCGCTTTCTCGAATACTTCGGCGACGCTCTTGAAATCCGCTTTGGGCTGCTCGATCGCCTGCAGCTGCACGTCGCAGTCGCGCGCCAGTACGAAGTCGAAGAGCTTCATGGCGTGCATGTGCTCTTCCTGGCTTTGCAGCCGCAGCCACCCGGCCGCGCCCATGAATTTCTGGCGCTCGCAATACGCTGACATCGCCAGGTACGAATACGAGGCGCTGAGCTCCGAGTTGATCTGACGGTTGATGGCTTCGAGGACGCGAGGATTCATGGAGCCATTCTAGCGAGGCTTCGCCCCAGACCCAAGAAGCTCCGCCTCGCTAGGTCGCATTTTCGTAACCCCGCTGACGCGGGGACCCCTGGGCAGCAGGGACCGCCGCCCGGGGCGTAGGAGCAGGAAGCCGGTCACCTGACGTTCGCTGAAATTGTCATCGCTGACAAGGATCAGCGTCCGGATCCCGTCCGCGGTGGCCGGTCCCCACGCCATCCCTTCGAAGTTGTCGAGCCGGGTCAATGGCGGGGCGAGTCCCCTCAGAGCGTTGACGTCCAGCACGAGCGCCTTTCGCACCGGCACGATCCCGGTGGCGCCCAGCAGCGACTCGCGGTTCGAGACGTCGGTCGCGTCACTGAAGTCGATCCGGGACAGGCGGATGGTGTTCATCGACTCCTTGCGGTCCACCGATTCGACGAACCCACGCTCCATCGCCAGCAGTACGTTGCCGCCGAGCGACAGGAGCTCCACCACACCGGCAATGGCGAAGCGGACTTCGAACGGCGGGCGTGGAATCGGGTCGATCTCGTACACGAACTCGCGCGCCGGCTCGAACGATCCGCCCGTCGCACGGTACTCGAGCAGCCGCGCGCGCGCACCGGGCGCGAAGGTGGTTGCCTCGCCGTCCTGCGCGAGCGGTAGCTCCGTGGCGGTGAAGAGCCTGGCCGCATCCGGCGAGAGCGTCAGCGCCTCGAAGCCGGCGTTATCGCGCACGCCGGCCGTGACCGGTCCCCGATCGCTCGGTGCGTAGCGGCCTCGCACAGGCAGTGGCCGGATGAACGCGCCGTCGCTCGCGTACTCGAGGATGGCCGGGGGCAACCGGGTTTCGTCGTTCGCCGCACCTTCCGACGTGATCAGCATGTGGCCATCCGGCGTCACCGCTATGCCCTCGGGGTCGAGATGTGTCGGTGCCCCCGCCGCGGGCTGGAGATAGAGGATGCCCGAGACGTCCACCCTGAATGCGTTCGTCTCGGCGTTCACGGCCATGCGGAAGACGCGTGGATGGTCGCGATCGTCGGCGAGCGCGAGGAGCTCGTGGCCATTCCCGAGGCTGGCCAGTCCCGACAATCCGCCGACACGCACGTGTAGCGAAGCCGACAGATCATGCGGAATGGCGTACTGCCCAGCCAGGCTGAACACGTCTGCCGACGGCGCGCTCGAGACCGTGGCGGGACGGCCACACGCCGCGGGTATGACGGCAGCCACGAAGGGCGCAGCGCAAACCCACCACCTCATCCGCGGATTGTAGACCGTGCTGCGGCCGCCGGCTCCTCAGGCTGCGTATAATCGGCGCGGTCGCGATGACACCTGAAACGCGCACGCACAGCGGCGGTCAAGCGGACAGGCGTCTCACCGCCGAGCACGTGACCGCGCGCGTCCTGATCGAGGCCCCGACCTTCGAGGAAGCGGCACCACGGATCCTCGAGGCCATCTGCGAAGCGCTCGGCTGGGAGCATGGCGGGTTGTGGAGCATCGATCGCGAGAGCGACGTGCTGCGTTGCGCCCACATTTACACCGCTCCGCTCGCGGACTTCCCGGAGTTCAACGCCACGAGCCACGCCACCACGTTCGCGCGCGGCGTGGGTCTGCCGGGACGTGTGTGGGCCAGCGGGCAGCCTGCCTGGATTCCGGACGTGGTGCGCGACCGGAATTTTCCACGTGCGGCCGTGGCGGCCCGCGAGGGGCTGCATGCGGCGCT
>JACDCA010000086.1 GCA_013694635.1 Acidobacteriota bacterium
GGGTTTATCTGGCCCGTAGGATGGCTACCGGCACTGAACCCACGAAACTTGCCGCCGCCAATGGTCGGATGATTAATGGCGGCTTCGGCCATTATCGACCGCGCTGAGTTGCCAGTGCAGAGGAAGAGTACGTTCAGCATGGCCGGAGGTTGACTGATCGATGTAACGAAACGAGCTCGGCCGCAAACCGTGTGTTGGGGGCCGAGCTAGAATGGGGAGCGTGACACTTCTGCTGGTCTTGATCGTGCTCACCCAGGCGAAGTAACAGTGGCGCACCTGCCGATCGCGTGTTCGCTGGATGCTGCCGCGCGCGGGCGTCGACAGTCCGACCTGCGCACCGGCGTATTAGCCGACGCCCACCCGGTGGAACGGCTGCCCAATGGCTACCGTTGGCAACTCAGGCACGCGCCTGATTTGTTAGCTCGCCTGGGTCCGATCATCGACGCCGAACGCCACTGCTGCCGATTCCTCGATTTCGCGATTTCGGCCGAGGGAGACCGCGGAAGCGTGGTGCTGGAGATCACCGGACCGTCCGGGACGGCGGATTTTCTGGAAAGCTGGATTCGGCCCGCCCCGTGAGCAGTCTCGCCGTGTTCGCGTGCGCGGCGTTCCTCGAGATCGCGGGTTGCTTTGCATTCTGGGCGTGGTTCAGGAAGGGTGCCTCAGGGAGCACGGCGGCCCTCGGCGTGCTCAGCCTGGTTGCCTTCGCCGTGGTGCTGACGAGGGCGGATGCGGCCTTCGCTGGACGCGCCTACGCCGCCTACGGGGGCATCTACATCGCCGCTTCTCTTGTTTGGCTATGGGCCGTGGAAGGCGAAACGCCGCGCAGTACTGATCTCATAGGGGCAGGATTGGCGATCCTTGGAGCCCTCGTCATCGTCGGATTCGCCGCGAAAAACTCCTAGCGCTCACACATTACGTTCCCCCTGCCGCAGCAGTTGACTCTGAAGCCGGCTTCAGAGTGCATACTCCGGGCATGGACGATTGCTGCTGTCCGGGCGTGTCTGACGGCAGCCCACCGCGGGCGTGCCCGCGGTGCCACGTGAACGGCGCGGTCGTCGAGCTGCAGACTGTGAAAGCGCTTCTGACAGAGCGTGCGCTCACACGTCTCGCGGTGACTCACCATCGTTTTTGTTCGAACGATATCTGTGAAGTCGTTTATTTCGATGACGAACGACGGACATTTGATACCTCAGACATACGGGTGGCCGTATGGCAGAAGGAGCCATCCGGCGGGCGCTTGATCTGCTACTGCTTTGGGGAGACCGAAACGTCCATGCGAACGGAGCTGGAGACGACGGGGCACAGTGGGGCTGTTCAGCGGGTCCGCGCGCACATTGCGGCGGGACGCTGCGCATGCGATATTCGCAATCCTCGTGGAAGCTGCTGCCTCGGTGACCTGACCGCGGCCGTCCAGCGACTGCAGTCCGCGGGGTCGAGGGGGACGACCTGATGGATGGCACTTACAGCATCGGCGAAGTCGCCCGCTTGACCGGGGTGTCGGTCGAAGCGCTCCGGTACTACGAACGTCGGCGCCTGTTGAAGCCACCTCCCCGGACCGATGGAGGATTCCGCCGCTACGGATCCGAGACGCTTGCCCACGTGGCCTTCATCAAACAGGCCCAATCGCTCGGTCTGTCACTCGCCGACGTGCTGCAGCTGTCGGCCGGCCTTGTGCAGCGGAGTCGCGCGAGTTGCCGGCGTGTGCACGACCTGCTCGCAAAGAGAGTTGCAGAGATCGACGGTCGGCTGGAAGAACTTGCTGCCCTGAGGAGGACGCTCGGCGGGCATCTCGAGGCGTGCGAGCGGACATTGCAGGCGAGAGAAGAGGCGCCCTGCCCGACGGTAGCGGCACTTCAGCAGCATTCGAGATGAAGGCGACCCAGACCCTGGCGCCACTCGGCGCGGCCGCGACGGCGCTGGCGACCGTGCTGTGTTGCCTCCCGTTCGGGTTTGCGGCCGCGACCGCAATGGCCGCAGTTAGCACGGTGGTCGCCGAACGACGGCCGTGGTTCCTCGGCGCTTCGCTCGCGCTGCTTGTGCTCGGCGTGGTGCAGGTGACCCGCGCACGGCGCGCGTGCGTCACCCGACGGGCAGGCCCGCTCGTCGTCCTCGGCGTCTCGGCTGCGATCGTCATACTCGTCGTTTTTTTTCCGCAGGTCGTCGCTGGTCTGATGGCGGACTGGTTGCCCTGACACATGAAAGCCATGTCACGACGTCTCATTCTCTTTGGCATCGTCGCCGGCGTTCTCGCGGCCGCCGGCTGGTGGCAGTTCCTGCGGCGCGAGGCGCCAGCGGGGCAGCGTCCGCTCGTCACGCTGGACGCGACAAGCATCGGCAGTCTCAAGGGCCAATTCAACGCCAGCGCCGATGCCGCGCGCGTAATCGTCCTGCTGGCGCCGACGTGAGTGAAGTGTCTGCGGGGGGCCTCCGCGGTCCAGTCGTTGCTCGCCACGAATTCCGATCCGGAGGTTCGAGTCTTCGTCGTATGGCTGCCGATCCTGCCGACCGACTTCACGGCGCCCAACACCAGCGCAATGGCGCGCGTCCCTGATGCGCGGGTGCAGCAGTTCTGGGACCCGAATCACCTGGTCGCCAAAGCGATTGCGGCGGCGGCTGGCCCGACGCAGCCCCAGCCCGACTGCTGCGAGCAGGACGGAATCCTCTGGGATCTTGCGGCTGTGTATCCGAAGGGTGCACGGTGGGATAACAGTCTTCCGCCCGCGACGTTTCTCAACGGCCCGGTTATGGACGTCACGGATAGTGTCGGGTCGGCGCTTTCCGGGCAACGTTTGTTGACGTTTGACCGTCCATATCAGCTATGGAAACGATCCTTCAGGACGTCCGCTACGCTGTTCGCAGCTTTTTCCGCCAGCCCTCGTTCGCGCTGACCGCGATCCTCACGCTCGCCCTGGGGATCGGCGCCACGACGGCGATCTTCAGCGTCGTCAGCGCGGTCGTCCTGAAGCCGCTGCCATTCCACCAAGCGGATCGGGTCGTTGCCGTCACCAACTTCTGGACGCGCAGCGGGTTGCGCGGGGGCACAGTCTCCGCGCCAGACTTCCACGACTGGAAGGCGCAGAGCGGCAGCTTCAAGTCGTTCGCGTATTACCAGGGGGGCGAGAACAGCATCACGGTCAACGGCAGCGCCGACTACGCGTGGGTGCACATCGTCACGCCGGAATTCTTCGACGTCCTTGGCACGGGCGCAGCCCAGGGACGGCTGCTGTCGAAAGAGGAGTTCACCGCTGGCGGGCCGTTTGCGATCGTGATCAGCGACGCGTTCTGGCGGCGGCAGTTCAGCGGGAGGACCGTGCCATCGGCTCGACGATCAAGTTCAACGACCGCGTTTTCACGATCACCGGGGTGCTGCCTCCCGAGATCCGGTATCCGTCGCGCGCCGATATCTACTACGCGTCGTGGATACGAACTGAAACGGCGTCACGCTCCCGGCACAACTATCGGGTTGTCGCCCGCCTGAAGGACGGAGAGTCTGTCCAGCAGGCAGAAGCCGAGATGGTCGGCATTGCGAAGCGCCTCGAGGAGCAGTATCCCGAAAGCAACGCAGGCAAGACGGTCAATGTCGTGCCTCTGCAGGAGCTGCTCGTCGGCAGCACGCGCAATACGTTGTACGTTCTGCTCGGCGCGGTGGCCCTGGTGCTCCTGATCGCCTGCGCCAACGTTGCCAATTTGCTACTCGCCCGCGCGACGTCGCGCGAACGCGAGATGGTCGTGCGCGCCGCCGTCGGCGCCTCGCGGACACGGCTCCTGCGCCAGCTGCTCACGGAAAGCGCCGTACTCGGGCTTGTGTCGGGACTGCTCGGCATCTGGCTCGCGCACTTCGGCGTGACCGCGCTGATTGCGACCGCCCCCGCAAATCTGCCGCCGACACTGGTGCGCTCGAACGGCGGCTACCAGATCGAAGGTCGCATCCAGCAGGGGCAGACCGGCGTCCGCTCGCCGCAGGCCCTCTTTTCGGTCGTGACACCGGACTATTTCCGGACCATGCGCGTGCCGGTCGAACAGGGCCGGGACTTCAACGATGGCGATCGTTCAAATGCGACATTCGTCGCGATCGTCAACGCCGCACTCGCGCGCGCCGCGTTCCACGGTGAGGATCCCATCGGACGCCGAATCCAGTGCGGACTCGACACGTCGGAATTCATGACGATCGT
>JACDCA010000513.1 GCA_013694635.1 Acidobacteriota bacterium
CGTGCCGGCGAAATACACCGACACACCGTCGAGGCTGACTTTTTATGACGCGCTCGAAGAGCGGCTGCGCGCGCTGCCCGGCGTCACCGCCGTCGGCGGCACCACCCGCCTGCCGCTCGGCAGCACGAATACGACAACCTACGTCGATGTTGAAGGGCGCCCGGTTCCTCGCGCGGAAATGCCGGAAGTCGAGATGCGACGCGCCGTTTTCGACTACTTCACGGCGATGGGGATCCCCGTGCTTCGCGGAAGAGCGTTCATCCGCGACGACAATCTGAATGCTCCCGAGGTGGCGGTGATCAACGCGGCCCTCGCAGCGCGTGTCTTTCCGGGCGAGGAACCTGTCGGGAAGCGCGTGCGGTTTGCCGCGGGCGCCTCACAACAGCCGTGGATGACGATTGTCGGCGTGGTGGGAAACATCAAGCACGCAAGCCTGGAGGAGGTCCCAAGGCCGGAGCTCTACATTACGTATCGTCAGGGTCCCCCGGTTTCTCCGTTCGTCGTCATCCGCACGACCGGGAACGCTGTGGATCTCGCAGCTCCAGTTCGCCAGGCGGTGCGCGAGCTCGGTGCGAATCCGCCGACGGACGTCCGGCCGATGTCCGCCATTCGCAGCGGTTCCGTCGCATCACGCCGGTTCGTCCTGCTCCTGGTCGGCCTCTTCGGCGTGCTCGCGCTCGGTCTCGCCGCGCTCGGAGTGTTCGGTGTCATGACGCTGATCGCGGCCGAGAGGACGACCGAGGTCGGCATCCGCCTGGCGCTTGGTGCGACGCCGTCACAGGTGCTGGGCCTTGTTGTCGGTCATGCGCTCAAGCTCGCCGGCACGGGCATCGTGGCCGGCGCCGTCGTCGCGCTGCTGCTCCGTCCGGTTCTGAAAGCGCAACTGTTCGGCGTCGGCGCCGCGGATCCGCTGACGTATCTCGGCGTCGCCCTTGCACTGACGCTGACCGCCCTCGCCGCCGCACTGATCCCGGCGCGCCGCGCCATGCGCGTCGATCCGGCGCACGCACTCAGAAACTAAAAACTATGAACGACGAACGATGAATAAAACACCCGGCCTTTCGTTCATAGTTCATAGTTCATAGTTGGTGCGATCATCTTCCCAGGGTTCATGATGTTGTCTGGATCAAGAGTTCGCTTGATCGCGCGCATCACGTTCAGCGCCTCGCCATGCTCGCGTTCGAGGAACTTCATTTTTCCCATACCGACGCCGTGTTCTCCGGTGCACGTGCCGCCCATTGAGATCGCGCGCTCGACAAGCCTGGCCGACAGCCTTTCTGCTTCGGCGATGTCACGCGGGTCATCGGGGTTCACTGGGAAGATGATGTGAAAATTCCCATCGCCGACATGCCCGACTAGCGGACCGGGCAGATGGGACGCGCTGATGTCCTGCTTGGTTTCAACGATGCATTCGGCGAGGCGGGAAATGGGGACGCAGGCATCCGTCGTCCAGCCGCGGGAGCCGGGACGCAGGGCCAGTGCAGCGTAGTACGCGTCGTGGCGCGCCTGCCATAACTGCGCCCGGGCTTCCGGCGTAAGCGCCCGCTCAAAGGAGCGTCCGCCATGCTCTGCCGCAATGTCGGCGACGACTTCCGCCTGTTCGGTGACGTCGCGATCGCTGAGACCGTGGAATTCGAAGAAAAGCGTCGGCAGCGGTGCGTATCCGAGGTGTGAAAACCGGTTCACCGCGTCCATCTGCACTTCGTCGAGCAACTCGATGCGCGCCACCGGAATCCCCAGCTGGATCGTCGTGATTACCGCGCGGACGGCACTCTCGATGCTGTCGAACTGACAGGTGGCGGCAGCGAGAGCCTCCGGGCGTCCGTGCAGCCGGAGCGTCAGCTCGGTGATCACACCCAGCGTCCCTTCCGACCCGACGAACAGCTTCGTGAGGTCGTAGCCCGACGAGGACTTCCGCGCCCTTCCGCCCGTGGTGATGATCCGTCCATCAGCAACGACGACGGTCAGGCCGAGGACGGCATCCCGCATCGTTCCGTAGCGTACGGCGGTAGTGCCGGATGCCCGCGTCGCCGCCATCCCCCCGAGCGTCGCATCGGCGCCGGGATCGAGGTGAAACACCAGGCCGGTTGACTGCAGGTGCTTGTCGAACTGCTTGCGCGTCACGCCTGCCTGGACGGTGGCATCGAGATCGTCGGCGCTGACCCGCAGGACGCGATTCATGCGTGACATGTCCATCGACACGCCGCCATGGATGGCGTTGACGTGTCCCTCGAGCGACGAGCCTGCGCCAAAGGGCACGATCGGGCAGCCGTGCTTCGCGCAGGCGCGCACGATTGCCTGCACGTTTTCATTGGTTTCAGGAAAGACAACCGCGTCCGGCATCCCCGCCGCATGATGCGACTCGCCGCGGGCGTGGTGGTCGCGGACGGCGGGTGCGGTCGACAGGTGCGCCCCCTGTACGGCGCGGAGCTCGTCGAGAAGCGTGTCGGACGCAGCCCTGGAGGACACGTGCGCTACCGGACCGCTGGCTCGAGCATCGTGATCGTGCCCCGCGTTGCGTCGATTTCCACGTCCGCTCCGACCGGCAGCGTCCACTGCGGCGTCTGGTGGCCGATCATCGCGCCGAACCACGTGGGGACGCCGAGCGGCTTGATGTGATCGGTCAGGATTTCTTCAAGCGTCAGGGAGGCAAACCCTTCGCCGGGGCCGCACTCGGCGCAGGTGCCGAAGACGAAGCCGCGAATCTTGTCCAGCGCGCCGACCAGCTTCAGCTGAGTGAACATCCGGTCGACGCGATAGAGATCCTCGCCGACGTCCTCGACGAACAACACCGCGCCGTCCCACGAGGGCACGTAAGGAGATCCGAGAATCGTTGTGAGCACCGTCAGGTTGCCGCCGAGCAGTCGGCCACGGGCCTTGCCGCTGACCAGCGTCCGGATCCGGTTCTCGATCTGCACGAGGCTGTTTCGATCGGTCATCGTCCGGGGATTCTCGAACGTGACGGCTTCCGCGTTGAAGAGGACTTTCTTCAGATACTCGACCGACCACGCGTCCCAGCGGCCCATGCCGTTCGGGCCGTGAAAGGTGATCAGGCCGGTTTTGGCATGAACCGCCAGCAGCAGGGCGGTGATGTCGCTGTAGCCGAGGAGAATCTTCGGATTGCGGCGGATCGTGTCGTAGTCAAGGTAGGGGAGGACTCGTGCGCTGCCCCAACCGCCGCGGATGGGCAGCACGGCGTCGACGCCGCGGTCCGCGAAGAAGCCATTGATGTCGGCCGCGCGGTCCTTGTCCGCGCCAGCCAGGTATCCGTGCCGCGCGAGGAGGTGACGACCGACTTTGACCTTCAGTCCGAGCGTCTCGAGCGATTCGCGCGCGATGTCGACGTCCATTGATTGGAACGTTGCGCTCGCCGGGGCGACGAGGGCGACCGTGTCGCCAGCCGCCAGTCGTTTGGGACGCTCGGCCTTCGTCTGGGCGGCGTCCGTGGTTACTGTCCGGCTCACGCCGGCCGCCACTGACGCGGATGCGAGCGCAGCCATGAAATCGCGACGGTCCATCGGCGGGCATTGTGCCACACTGTCTCCCGTAGGCCAGCCCTTCAGGGCTGCAATCAACCGCCGTCGAATCCCCTGGTCCGACGCGAGGGAGTACCCCGATGTACGCACTCACGATCGTGCTGCTCTTCAGCGGGATGGTCGCGCAGGAGAAGCCCGCCGAGCAGCCGAGGGAGCTCAAACGGGGAGACACCATTGTCGTCCGTGGCTGCATAACCGGCGGCACGGTCGAAACCTCCGATGCACAAGCGAACGACAGCACGGGCACCCATACCGGTTTTGTGACCTACCGGCTGACGGGCGACAAGAAGGCGCTCAAGCAGATCAAGCAGGAGCACGACGGCCATGTGGACATCGTGACGGGCATTCTCAAGTCGGATCTCCCGGCGCAGAATACACCGCGCGGAAAACGCGTCGGCAACACGCGCATCACCGTCGGTGTCGGCGCGCAGCCGACCCACGACCCCAACGTGGTGCAGTATCTTCCGGTGCTGCAGGTCAAAGAAGTCGAGCATACGGACGTCAACTGCCGTCGCTGAAAAGCGGGGCGGTTTACAATGCCGCGAATGCAGACGACGCCCTCCGGGGCGTATTCCTTCGGGCCCTTCGTTCTCGATACCGGTTCTTACCGGCTCATGCGCGGCGACACGGTCGTTCAGGTATCGCCGAAGATCATTGACCTCCTGCTGTACCTCGTCGTGCGCCCGTCGATCCTCGTCACGAAGGACGAGCTCTTCAATGCGCTCTGGCCCGATGTCGCCGTCACCGATAACGCCCTGACACAGGCAGTATCCGAGCTTCGTCAGGCGCTCGGCGACGATCCCTCCAATCCGAAGTACGTCCAGACCGTCGCCCGCCGTGGCTATCGGTTCGTCGCGGCAGTCGTCTCGGGAGCGTCCCCGACCGCCTCGCGCACCGACCTGCAACCTGCCGAGTCGACCGCGCGCGCGCCGGTCGTGGGCGTGCTGGACTTCGCCAACGTCAGCAACGACGCCTCGCTGGCGTGGCTGTCGTCGGGCATTGCGGAGACGCTGACGAACGACCTGCGCTCGGCGCTGCAGCTGCGCATCATCGACAGGACGCGGGTGGTCGAAGCGGTCCGGCGCGTGGGCACCGACCACGACGCGCTGCGGCGTGAACTGCACATCGACCTCGCCATCGTCGGCAGCTTTCAGCGCGCGGGCGATCGCCTGCGGATCACGGCCCGCGCCGTGGACGCGACGACGGGTGAAGCGCTTGCCGACAGCAAGGCGGATGGGCTCCTCGACCACGTCTTCGATCTTCAGGATCGCGTAGTGGCGCAGCTCGCCGAGACGATCGGGACGTCGCCGACGGTGTCGAGACGTCCGCACCGCGAGACCAGCAGCCTCGAGGCCTATCAGGCGTTCACGGAAGGCCGGTTGAAGCTCGAGACACTCGAGCCGAAGAAAGTTGCGGCGGCGGTCGAGGGTTTCGAGCGGGCAATTCAGCTGGATCCGCACTACGCGGCGGCCCACGTCGGCCTTGGCAATGCCCGGTTCTGGCAGTATGAAATGTCGCGGGCGGGCAACCAGACCGACGCGGCGCTCCTGGCGCGTGCGATCGATCACGTCCGGCGCGCCATAGAGCTCGAACGCGATCTGGCCGAAGCGCACGCAACGCTCGCGTTCCTTCTTGTCAGCGCCGGGCGTGCCACCGAGGCGCTGGCGTCGGCGCGGCGGGCCGTCGCGCTCGAGCCGGGTCAGTGGGCCCACCACTTCAGGGTGGCGCACGCGGCCTGGGGCGACGAGCGTCTTCGCGCTCTCGCGCGCGTGACAGATCTCTACCCGGACTTTCCGTTCGCGCATTTCGAAGCCGCCATGGTGCACATCGCGCGAGGCGCGCTCGATCGTGCGGAATCAGTGTTGCGCGAAGGCACGATCGTCCAGGACCGTCAGGCGGATCTGCGCCAGCGGTATCCCGCTCGAGGTCTCCACTGGCTCCTCGGCCTCGTGCGGCTCGCGCAGGAGGACGTGAAGGAAGCGGAAGCGGAGTTCTCGAAGGAGCGTGCGTTCGGCACCGAGCAGCTCTATGGCGCAGAGTTCGTCATGAACGCGTGCGACGGCACCGGGTTCGCTCGATTACGGGCAGGCGATCATCACGGAGCCGCATCAGCATTCGAGGAAGCCCTGAAAGCATTCCCCGACCATGCGCGGTCCCTGGTCGGTCTTGGCGCAGCCTTACGCGCTTCGGGCAAGGCGAAGCCGGCCGACGCGGCGTTCGCTCGTGCGGCGGCGGCGATCGATGCGCTTCGCCGCGGAGGACGCAGCACAGAGGCGACGCTCGCGCATGCGTTTCTTCATGCTACGACCGGCGCAGCCGATGATTCGATCCGTTGCCTGAAAAGTCTTCTCGAGAAGTCCGATCGGCCGTTCAGCGGCTGGACGATCCCGATCGAGCCGCTCCTGGATCCCCTGCGCGGCAGCCGTCCGTTTCAGGACATCCTGGACGCCCTCTCCGCCCGCGCGCGCTGATTTCAGCCTTCTTCAGCTGCGGCTCACGACTTCTCACGTCCACCACCCCTATTGTTGGGTGCATGAAGAACCTGGCAATCGCCCTTATCGCATTGACGCTGGTTACGTTTGCATCGCCGGCGGCCGCGCAGGAACCTGTGAAGGCCAGCGACATTTTCGAGCTTGTACTGCGCGACGGATCGCGCATCTTCGGGACCGTAGAGCGCGACAGCGGCCAGGAGGTTGTCTTTCGCACCACGACCGGCTCGACGATCACCGCGAGCAGGGCCGAGGTAATTTCGCTGCGACGGGTCAAAGGACGGGTTGCGGACGGCGAGTTCCGCCGCAGCGACGAGCATCGCAGCCGCCTGTTCTTTGCGCCGACGGCGCGGTCGCTCGAGAAGGGACAGGTATCGGTCGGCGTCTTCCAGTTCCTTGCGCCATTCGTCCAGGTGGGCGTGACCGACCGCCTGTCGGTCGGCGGCGGCACGCCACTGATCTTCGGGCTTGGTGATTGGGACCGGCCGTTCTGGCTGACGCCAAAGTTCCAGGTGTACAACAGCGACGCGTCCCAGGCAGCCGTTGGCGTCCTGCACATCTTTGACACCAACGGAAACGAGGCGGGGATTGGGTATGGCGTCGCGACTTTCGGCAGCGCGGACAACGCAATCACCGTTGGTGCCGGGGTGGCCTACGCCGGTGACGATCGCGGCGGCATCCTGATGTTCGGCGGCGAGCGCCGCGTGGCCCGCAATCTCAAGCTGATCACCGAGAACTATGTCTGGAAGGGTGGTGACGG
>JACDCA010000522.1 GCA_013694635.1 Acidobacteriota bacterium
GTGGCGTATTTCTTGCGGATAATGGCAGGGCATGCTCGCCAAGATCCTCACGCCGGCGCAGGATGAGCTGCTCCGTGAGGAGCGGAAGATACTCACGCGCCTGAAAGCGGCGCTGGTTCGATTCAACACCGCCCCCGAGCATCAATCGGCCCTCGACAAATCCATCGAGCAGCTGGACGAACTGTTCCTGCTCGTCATCGTCGGCGAATTCAATTCCGGAAAGAGCGCCTTCATCAACGCGCTCGTCGGCGCCCAGGTCGCACAGGAGGGAGTGACCCCGACGACGGCGCAAATCAATGTGCTGCAGTATGGCGAGACGGCCACGCGGCAGGTGCGCGATGCCGCGCTGCACATCATCACCGCGCCGGCCCCCATCCTGCGCGACATCCACATTGTTGACACACCGGGCACCAACGCGATCATCCGCGAGCACGAAGCGATCACCGCCGATTTCGTTCCACGGTCCGACCTGGTGCTGTTCGTCACGTCCGCCGACCGTCCGTACACCGAGACGGAACGCGCGTTTCTCGAGCAGGTCCGCGGCTGGGGCAAAAAGGTCGTCATCGTCATCAACAAGATCGACATCCTCGAGACCGCGCAGGTCGAGGAAGTGCGGGCGTTCGTCGCCGACAGCGCTCGCGCGTTGCTCGGTTTCAGCCCCGAGATTTTCCCCGTCAGCTCGCGGCTCGCGCTGAAGGGGAAGCAGGGGGATGCTTCGTCCTGGGCGGCGAGCCGGTTCGAGGCGCTCGAGCAATACATCACGACGTCCCTCGACGCGCCGGGACGCATCCATCTCAAGCTCCTGAATCCGCTCGGCGTCGGGTCGGCGCTGACCGAGCGACACGGAACGATCGTCCGCGAGCGGCTCGCGCTGCTGAAGGAAGACTATGCCGCGCTGGAAGAGATCGAGAGCCAGCTGCAGGTCTACCAGGACGACCTCGGACGCGACTTCCAGTTCCGCATGGCGGATATCGACAAGATCCTGCTCGAGATGGAGCGCCGCGGCCATGATTACTTCGACGACACCCTGCGGATCGGCCGGATCATGGACCTGTTGAATCGGAGCCGTGTCCAGCAGGGATTCGAGCAGCGCGTCGTCGCCGACGCGCCGCAACAGATCGAACGGAAGGTCGGCGAGCTGGTGGACTGGCTCGTCGCCGCCGATCTCCGGCAATGGCAGGCGGTCACCGCGCATCTTTCGGAGCGGCGTCGCCAGTACCGGGACCGCATTGTCGGCGACGATTCGGGGGAGTTTCATTACGATCGGACGCGTCTCATCGACTCCGCCGGGCGGGAGGCGCAGCGCGTGGTCGACTCCTACGATCAGCGTCACGAGGCGCAGCTCATTGCCGACAACGCGCGCAATGCGGTTGCGGCGACCGCTGCCGCGGGTGCGGGTGCGCTGGGGCTCGGCACGATCGTCACGATTGCCGCCTCGACCGCTGCCGCGGACATTACGGGCATCGTGCTGGCGTCAGTCGTTGCGGCGATCGGCTTCTTCATCCTGCCGGCGAAAAGGCAACGCGCCAAGGAGGAGATGCGGAAGAAGATCGGCGACGTGCGCCAGCGTTTGTCGGAGGCTTTGAAGAAGCAGTTCGCGCAGGAGATTCAGCGGAGCGGCGACCGGATCCGCGAGAGCATCGCGCCGTACAGCCGCTTCATTCGTTCCGAGGGGGACAAGCTGAAGACCGTCGATCAGGAATTGCGCGAGATCGCGGCGTCGATTGCGAGTCTGCGCGAGCGCATCGAGCACCCCGCCGCGTAGCTATAGTCCAAGGCCTTAGGGCTGTGACAGCTGTAGTTCAGCGCTTTAGGGCTGCCTGTGCCGATAGCTCAGTGAACGCTCGGCCCGCATGCCAGTTGCAGCGTCCGCCACTCGCTGGCGAGGACGGTCCAGAGCACCTGGTCCAGGTACTCGCCGTTGCGAAGGAGCGACCGGCGCAGGATCCCTTCCTGAGTCGCGCCGAGTTTGCGCAGCGCTCCGTTGCCGCGCCCGTTCTTCACGGCGGCGCGCGCTTCGAGCCTGTGGACGCCCACCACATCAAAAGTGAATTCGATGACCAGCTGCGCCGCTTCGTGGAAGATTCCACTACCCCAGAAACTGAATCCGAGAGCGAAGCCCCATTCGGCGGTCGCAAACTGCGGGTCGAGCTGGCGCACCTGGATGAGGCCGACGGCAACATCCATCCCCTTCGGCACGATGCCGAAGCAGACGTATCGGCCGGCCGCGCGTTCCCGTTGCGTCCACGCGATGAATCGCTCGAATCCTGCAACGGTCGTCGGAGGTGACGAGATGAATCGTGCGACTTCATCGGTCGAGAGCATGGCCAGCAGCGACCGCGCGTCGGTCGATCGGAGTTCGCGCAATGTAACCACCGCTCCGCGCACCGACGGCAGGCAGACGCGCCAGTCTCTGCCGACGTTGCGTGCACGCGCCTCGTTCTTAGGGGCGGTGGCGGGCATCACCATCTCATTGCCCAGGGGCGTGTTCGCCATTTACAGGCCACCCTCGGAGGTTGTTCCCCAGACGATGTTGAACATGTCGGAGGATGCGCTGCTCCACGCGGCGCCGGTCGGCTCGCCGCTGGTGCCCCAGACGATGTTGGTGCCCCAGACGATGTTCGTACCCCACACGATGTTGAAGCAGTCGCCGCCGCCGCAGGCGGTGCCCCAGACGATGTTCCAGCTGTCCTGCGCGGTGCCCCAGACGATGTTGAAGGCATCCGTTGCGGTGCCCCACACGATGTTGAAGGCTTCGTCGGCGGTGCCCCAGACGGTGTTGGTGCCCCAGACGATATTTCCCGTACCCCACACGGGCGCGTCCTGGACGTTCTTCGACGTGCCCCAGACGATGTTGAAGCAGGTTTCGTCGGCGCACTTCGTGCCCCACACGATGTTGGCGCCCGAAACGTCCTTGGCGTCACCCCACACGACGCCTCTGGCCCAGGCGTTCGCGAGCGGGCTGATCGCGCCACTCCGCAAAAGCTGATTGCCCCACGCCACCCGACGGCTCCACGTTGCCGCGCCCGGATAGCGGTCTCCGTTGCGGGCCGTGGCGAAGTAGCGGACCAGATCGACGGCGCCCTTAGTGTTCACGGCGCCGCCTCCCTGCGTGAGCGGGTCGTACTGCGAATAGGTCTGGGCGGTGTACTGCAGGACGGCCTTCACCAGGTTCGGCGTGAGCTGCGGATTCGCCTGCATCATCAGCGCGACGGTGCCGCTGACCACTGGGGCCGCCATGCTGGTGCCGCTCAGCGACAAGTACGGCCTGTACTGCGTGCTCACCGTCCCGTCGATGGTGTGCGAGAACATCGTCCGATACAGAAGGCTGGTGGGATCGCTCAGGGAAACGATGCCGGTGCCCGGAGCGACGATGTCCGGCTTTGCGGCATAGTCGTACGCCGACGGACCCCGGGAGCTGTACGGGGCCACCGTGTCGTCTTTGCGCGTCAGCGTGCCGCCGTGGCTCATCGCGCCGACAGTCAAGACCCATGGAGCGTTGCCTGGAGCCGTGATCCCGCCGTACTGCGGATCCCCGTTGCTGTTGCGGCCGAAATTCCCCGCCGCCGTGACGACGACGATGCCGGCGTCCACCGCGCGTTTTGCCGCGAGAGTCAGGGGATCGACGCTGTAGGAGCTTGTGACCGCCGCACCCACCGACAGGTTGATCACGCGGATGTTGTGCTCGGCGCGGTGACGCACCGCGTAGTCGAGCGCCGCGATCACGTCGCTGATGACGCCGCGGCCCTCTCCGTCGAGCACCTTGAGACTGACGATGTGCGAGGCGGGGGCAATGCCGGCACGGGCCCCGGCGCTGTCGTAACCGTTCCCGGCGATCACTCCGGCGACGTGCGTGCCGTGGCCGTTATCGTCGTAGGCATTACGACGACCGTTCACGAAATCGGCGAATTCCACGACGCGCTGGCTGCCAATGGTCCGGACGGCATTGCGCGACCCCGTGTAGCCCAGGTCGTCATGCCATGAGGTGATGCCGGAGTCGATGACCGCCACGCCAATGCCGGCGCCGTCGTAGCCGTACGATTTCTGAACCGCGCGCGCGCCCACGACCGCGCTGACCGTCGCCATCGTCGCCAGCGTCGGCCGGTCTTCATCGATCCGCGAGACGACGTCGAGCGCAGCCAGTTTCTTCAGGAGGCCGTTCGGGAGCTCGACGACCTGACCGTTCATCGACTCGAGGCGGCGTCCCAGGCGCCCCCCGAGGCTCGCTACCTTTGCGGAGTCGTCCTGACCGTTCCACGTAATGATCGCGCGCGACCATCCTTTGCGGTTTGCCCGGTCCCTCAACGCGTCGTCGAGTTTGTGCTCTCCCTGCGCGTAGGCCGGGGGGCAAATGGCCCCGACCAGCAGCAGTGACAGCGCAAGGTGCAGAAGCGAGCGAGATCGAAACACGGCTCTCAACCTTTCGAAAGTGCGGCGACAAAGAGTCCCAAAAAGACTTTAAGTGTACGTCCCATTGAGCATCTTTCCAGCCAGCGCAAATCGACCTCGTCAAACCACGTCAAACGCTTTTATTGCAACAACTTAACAGTTGAGTTGCTTTGAGGCACAGGGTCACATTCCACGGCTGTATGTGCCGTAATGGAACACTTGAGTCTTTTTGTGTTAGGGCGACGGCCTTATTAGCGGATTGCGGGCTCGGATTCGGCGCCGTTGGCGACCAGGAGATGCGTCGCCAGCACGGCCGCCACGATGGCTCCTGCCGGCGCCAGCATCCATGGCGCCTCGGTGATGGCCGCGATCCGACCCGCGTCTTGAAGCATCACGCCCCAGCTTGCGGAGGGTTCCGCAAAACCGAGGCCGAGGTAGGAGAGAGTGGCTTCCGCGAGAATAAAGGCCGGAAATAAGAGAAAAGCCTGAGTCGCGAGATGCGAGCGAGCCGCTGGCAGCAGGTGACGCAGCAGAATTCGCAACCGTCCAGCCCCCATCGCGTACGCAGCTTCTGCGTACTCACGGCGCCGCTCGGCGGCGATGACCGCTCGAACACCCCGTGCCGGCAACGGCCACGAGGCGACGGCCAGTACGAGCACGATCGTCCAGAAAACTTCAGACCTCTCGAGCGCGAGCGGGAGCGACGCGCGAAGCGTGACGATGACATACGCCGCCGGAAGGATGACGATGAAGTCGGCGACCGCCATGATGATGCGATCGGCGGCGCCGCCGGCGAATCCGGCGATGGCCCCTGCCAGCGCGCCGGCGCCGATTGCGAACATCGTGGCGACGATCGCGACGGCCAGCGACCAACGGGCGCCGTACGCGACGCGGGAGAAGACGTCCCTGCCCAGGGGATCTGCGCCGAGTGGAAACCACACGACGGCCTCCGGAGATGCGAGCCGTCCGCCGCTGAAGAAGCGAAGCGGCGCCGGACGCGACACATCCTCGACGTACCGACGCTCGAGTCGATCCCTCACGATCAGCGGATAGACGAACGGCCTGCGCCACCGTCCGTCGTGACCGACGATCCGTGGCAGCATCGGGGGGGCGTAGGCG
>JACDCA010000538.1 GCA_013694635.1 Acidobacteriota bacterium
GTTGCCGTTCGCGAGCGCCTGCCGCAGCCCCGCCGGCGCATCGGTTTCACCGGGCTTCAGCACGTAGGCGTTGTGCTGCGTGTCGGTGTTCAGGCGCGCAACCGTGATCCCGACGTCGCAGTGCAGAACGTCTCCAGGTTCTATGACCGGATCGGCGCCCAGCTTTTCGGCGGTCACGCCCTGTCGCTGGACGCTCACGCTCGGCTGGAACCACGTGCCGAGGCCGAGATCGTTGACGCGTTGCCGCCACCACCACACCAGCTCGCTGGTCTTCGTCGTGCCCGGCGTGATCATCCGGGACGAGAACATCTCCTGTGTCATCGACCACACGAGCTCCTGCATCCGGCGGAAGAACGCGTCCTCCTCCGGCAGCCGGGCCGCGACCAGTTCGAGTGGCAGCGCCTCGGCGTTCCGCATACGAGCCGTCCATTTGTCGCCGAGCGCCGCACTCATCCCCTGCAACTCACCGCTCGACAATCCGTCCGTGAACGCAAAGACGGTGGAACGGTTGATCGCAATGATCCGTGGGTCGCGCTCTTCGATCGCTGCTTTCAGCGCCTGCCATTGCTCGTCCCCCCAGAGCTCCGCCTGCTGCCCGCGCCCGACGTCCCCGGCAGCCTTCTTCATCGAGCGCCGCGCCTCGAACACGCCTCCTTGTGACGATCCGCCAAGCGCGATGCGCTCGACGCACGAGGGTGCCGGCGCCGCGGCGGTCGCGGCGCACTTGTCGAAGAACACGTAGATCGTTCGCCGCCGCGCCGCAAACGTCTCGGGAGCGGTAATCGCGGAAAACACCGGGTCCTCGTTGTACTCGCGCATCGGCACGACCCACATGTCCGCGCCGTGTTTGCGCATCAGCGCCGGCAGGAACGTGTCGAGCCGTTTCCGCAGCCACTCCTGCTGCATTGCCGCCTGCTCGCGCAGCGTGCCGAAGGCACGCGGCTGGGTCCGTGGGTCTGCCGGTCCCTGGGTCCGCAGTTGTGCGGCCGAGACACCCGCGAACCACAGTGTGACGAGGGAAACGATCGCGAGCCGAGACAGGGATGTCATACAGATCTCCGTGTACTTACTTCGATGTCTTTACTTCTGAGTTCCAACGCCTGACCTCTCGCGTGTGATCCCGGCAGCATCGCCACTGCGATGAGATAGAGGATGCACATGAAGAATGCGATGTATCCCGCCGCCGGGTGAACGGGGGCCTGCGCGATCGTGCCGAGCGTCGCGGCGTCGAACAGCGCCAGGATCACGCGCTTTGTACGGCTGCCCTCCGGATCCGCCAGTGCCGCCAGCACGATGAACTTCAGGATGAATGCCGAGCCGATGACCACCCCGAGACTGCGCAGGAGTCGAACGCGGTCAGGTGACACCACGAGCGTGTTCACCAGAAGAAGAAAGAGGACGACTCCGCCGATCAGGAGTGGGAGACCGGATCGCGGCGTCAACATGGTGACCAGCTGCGCGGACCCGGCGAAGAGCGCGGCGAGTACCAGGGCGCCGTTGGCGTTCGCGATCACCGGGCGTTCGCCGTGGAGAAGCCGGTCGGGCGCGAGGGTCCCGCTGCGCACGAATGCCGCCAGGAGCATGACCGCCATCACAAGCGAGAACAGCGTGGGCGTCGTCCATGGAACGTCCGTGCCGGGATCCAGGCCGCCGAGAAAGGCGACTGTCAGCAGGGCAAGCGGCAGGAATACAGCTTCGCGGAGCGGAGTCATTTGCGCGTGTCGAACACCCGCAGGGGATTGAAGTCCGCCGCATCGCGTTTCAGGCCGGCCTCGAGCTCGGCGCGGAGCTCGTCAGCCGTGTGCATCATGAGCTCGGGATCTTCGACAAGGAGTCGTCGGTCCGGGGCAAGCGCGATCGCCTTGTCGACGGTCTTCAACCCTTCGGTGAAGAGCTGGTCGTCCCGGTACAAACGGTGCCATCCCTGGCGGTAGTAGCTGTAGGCGATGTAGAACTGCGTCCGCGCATCCCGGGCTGCGGGATCAGCCCGGGCAAACGCCGCGCGCGCGGCGTCGAACTGCTCGCGGCGAAACAAGGCGAGCGCGTCGGCGAACGACTGTTCGTCGATGCTGTATGCGCCCATCGTGGATGCGAGGCCACCGCGAACCTGGGCAAACGTTTCGGGCTGACGGGCGTAGATCCATACGATCGCGGACGCGTACGCGACGGTCAGCACGAGTCCCGTCCCACGAACCAGCCCTTCCCGCATCCGACGATTCTAGTCTTTGCCGGCAACGGCCTTCCGGCGGAATGCAAGTGCGCACAGTACAATCATGGGTCCCGTTTTTCTGGAGTTCTCCATGATCCGCAGGTCGATCCGCCTCCTCTTCTGTCTGGCTCTCGTTCACGGCACCGCCTCCACTGCCTCGGCGCA
>JACDCA010000582.1 GCA_013694635.1 Acidobacteriota bacterium
GCCCTGGAGCTGTCAGGGTTCTACCTTCTGAGCTTCGAGCCGGAGCTTGGCGACCGTGACGGCAGGAACCACAAAATCAAGATCGAAATACCAGGCCGACGCAATCTCCTGCTACGCTCACGGGCGGAGTTCGCGGTCGGACCCACGCGCGTCCGGACGAGCGAAGAGCTCCTTGATGAGGCGCTGCGCTCGCCGCTGCTCGCTACGGACATCCGTCTCAAGGTGGAGACCTATAACTTCTGGGATCCGGAGACCCGCAAGCTGCGGGTCGTCATCGCCTCGGAGATCGAGCACACCGCCAATCCGTCCTCCGCTGTCTCATTGGCGTACGCGCTGCTCGATTCGAAGGGAGCACTTGCTGCCGACGATTTCGCAGCCCAGGTGAAGGGTCCGATCAGCGGCTCCGGCACTCAGACTTATATCGGTGCTGCGGTGGTGCCGCCGGACGTCTACACACTCAAAGTGGCTGTTACCGACGATGCCGGCCGGCGTGGCAGCGTTGAGCACTCCTTCCGGGCCGACCTCGAGACGGCGGGGCAGGTGCGGGTCGGGGGTCTGTTGCTCGCTGAGCGCGCGGGCCGCGGCAGTCCGCTGCATCCAACCGTCAGCGGCCAATTTTCGAGCGATACGTTGCACGCGTACCTGGAATTGTATTCAGACGCCGAGGAACAACTGAAGAACGCGACCGTCGTGATCGAAGTGGCGCACCGCCATGACTCGACCACATTGAAGAGCGCCGCGGCACGGTTCCATGAGTCCGAAACGCCCGGTACTCGCGTTGTGGAGGCGTCGGTGACGCTCGACTCACTGCCACCCGGTGACTATGTCGCGCGGGGCATCATCAGCCTCTTCGGTCGCCGAGCCGGCCAGATCGTGCGCCCCTTCAGGATCGTCAAGAAAGACGCTGACTGATGCCGAAGGTCAGCCTTCCGTATTCAGCGCAGAGAGCTCTGTGCGCGTCAGAAAGTAGATCCCTGCCAGCGACACCAGCGCCCCGTTGACGGCGAGCACGGCTGGCGCCCCCGCGAGGCTGGCCGCGTACCCGCTGGCAAGGCTGCCGAGTGGCATTCCACCGCGGAACGCCACCATATAAATGCTCACCACCCGCCCGCGGAGGTGATCCGGCACGATCAGCTGCACCAGCGATGTCGTCATCGACGTGACCATCATGACTGCCATCCCCGCCCCGAACAGCAGGAGCTCACTGAGCCAGAGCGTCTGCGACAGCGAGAACGCAATGATGAGCAGCCCGTAGAGGACTTCGACGATCAGCAGCATCAAGGCCATCCGTCTGAAGCGCCCCAGCCACGCCACGACGAGCGCCCCCGTCACGGAACCCGCGCCCACGAACGCCATCATGCGGCTGTACAGCACGATGTCGCCGCCGAACACGTCCCGCGCGAAGACCGGCAGAAACGTCACCAGCGGCAGCCCGAGAAAAGTCGTCAGGGAGGCCACCGCGATGAGGGCAACCAGCGCCGGGTCGCGGCGCGTATAGCTGAATCCCCCGTGTATCTCTTCGAGCATCGGCCGCCGCTCGCCACCCGGGATGTGCGTTACCGACAGCGAGAGCAGCGCCACGATCACGACAAAGAACGAGAGGCCATTGAGACCGAAGCAGAGCGCCGTCCCGAGCGCCGCGATAGTCGCGCCCGCAAACAGCGAACCGAGGATGCGCGACAGGTTGAACTGGATGGAGTTGAGCGCGATCGCATTGGGGAGATGCTTTTTTTCTACGAGCGACGGGATGAGCGATTGATACGCCGGCCCGCCGAACGCCTGGGCGAGTCCCGTGACAAACGACAACACGAGAATGTACTGAATGCGGATGTAACCGGTCCACACGAGCGCCGCGAGCGTAAAGGCGGTCGCCATCTGGACGTACTGCGACCCGATCAGCAGACGCCGGCGATCGTGCCGGTCCGCAATCACGCCGCCAAGCACCGTGAACAGAAGGATCGGCAGCTGCCCGAGAAAATCGTCCAGGCCCAGGAAGAATGACGACTTGGTCAGATC
>JACDCA010000589.1 GCA_013694635.1 Acidobacteriota bacterium
CCTGGAGGACGCGATGGCACGCAAGACAGCCGCTGATTTCCACCCGGACCTGCTGGTTCTGTTCAACGCTTACACGCACGGCGCGCTCGATCGCCGCGGGTTTCTTGATCAGGCGCGCAAGTACGCCGTTGGCGGGATCACCGCCGCCATGCTGCTGGACCAACTGAGCCCGAATTTCGTCGAAGCGCAGCAGGTGTCCCCCGAAGACACGCGCCTGAAGACGGAACGCGTGCCCTATCCGTCACCTGCCGGCAACGAGAAGACGAGCGGGTATCTGGTGCGCCCGGCGAACGCGACCGGGAAGCTTCCTTCGGTGCTCGTCGTCCACGAGAATCGCGGCCTCAATCCGCACATCGAGGACATTGCCCGCAGGCTCGCGCTCGACACCTTCATGACGTTTGCGCCCGACGCGCTCGCCGCGGTCGGCGGCTACCCGGGCTCTGAAGACAAGGCGCGGGAGCTGTTCCAGACACTGGACCGCGCGAAGACCGCCGAAGACATGGCCGCCGCCGCCAATTACCTGAAGACGCGGCCCGACGCCACCGGCAAGATCGGGGTCGTCGGTTTCTGCTGGGGAGGAACCGTGGCGCATGTGCTGGCGACGAAAATGCCGGACCTCGCCGCCGCCGTCCCGTTCTATGGCAGCGCACCGCCGCCTGCGGAAGCCGCGAAAGTGAAGGCGGCGCTCCTCGTCCAGCTGGCCGAGAACGATGCGCGCGTCAACGATTCCTTCGCCGCCTACGAGCCGGCGCTGAAGGCGGCGGGCGTCCGCTACGAGGCCCACATCTATCCCGGCACCGGTCATGGCTTCAACAACGACACCACGCCGCGCTACGACGAAAAGGCGGCGAAGCTCGCGTGGGAACGCACGGTGGCGTTCTTCAAGAAACACCTCGCGTAGTCGTCAGTCGCTAGTCGGGAGTCGCCCATGACCGACGATCCTCACAAAGCGCTGCGTGAGGACGTGCGGCTGCTCGGCGAGCTGCTGGGCCGCGTCCTGCGGACGATCGAAGGGGACGCGCTTTACGGCACGGTCGAACGCGTCCGTGCGCTCGCGAAGAGCGCGCGCGCCGGGTCGGAGGCGGACTTCGACACCCTGGCCGACGAGCTCTCTCGCTTGCCTGTCGCTGCCGCCCTCCCGGTGGCCCGCGCGTTCTCGCACTTTCTCCATCTCGCCAACATCGCCGAGCAGCACCATCGGATCCGCCGCCGCCGCGCCTACCAGCACGACCCGGACGCCTCACCGCAGCGCGGCTCGTGCGAGGAGGTCTTTGAGCGCCTGCTCGCAGGCGGCGTGTCGCCGGAGCGTCTGCACGACGCTGTCTCGAAGCTGGACATCGAGCTGGTTCTGACGGCGCATCCAACCGAGATCGCCCGCCGCACGCTGGTGCACAAATACAACCGGATCGCTGCCGCCCTGGCGACCCGCGACCGGGACGATCTCACGGCTCCGGAGCGCGAGGAGATCGAGTCCACGCTGCTACGGGAAGTCCTCAGCGCCTGGGGCACCAATGACGTCCGCAGTGAACGTCCGACGCCGCTGGACGAAGTCCGCAGCGGCCTGATCGTCTTCGAAGAGAGCCTCTGGACGGCGGTGCCGCGGTATCTCCGCGGCGTCGACCACGCGCTGCGCGCCTCCACGGGACGCGGCCTGCCGATCGGCGCCGCGCCACTCAGGTTCGGGTCGTGGATCGGTGGCGACCGTGACGGCAATCCCAACGTCACGCCCGACGTCACCCGCCGTGCGTGCCTGCTCGCCAGGTGGGTTGCGGCGACGCTTTACTTCCGTGAGATCGACGCGTTGCGCGACGAGCTGTCGGTCGGCGCCGCGACACCCGAACTGCGGGCTGCTGGCGGTCACGCGGCGGAGCCTTACCGCGAGCTGCTGCGCGGGGTTCGCGGACGCCTGGGCGCGACGCGCGACTGGATCGAACGTGCGCTCGCGGCCGACACGGATCCAGCCCGGTCGGAGGAGGTGGTGCTGGAGGCCGCCGACATCCTCTCGCCCTTGCAGCTGTGCGCCGACTCGCTCGAGCGCACCGGCAACGGCGCGCTCGCGCAAGGGCGGCTCGTGGACGTGATGCGGCGCCTTGCGACATTCGGCATGACGCTCGCGCGGCTCGACATCCGCCAGGACGCGTCAGCCCACGCGGAAGCACTGGCGGAGATTTCGCGGCACGCAGGTCTCGGCCCATATGACGAGTGGGACGAGGACGCGCGCGTCCAGTTTCTGGAACAGGAGCTTCGAGCCCGACGCCTGCGCTTGCCGTCGTTCGATGCGACACCCGCCGTGCGGGATGTCATCGACACGTTTCGCGTCGTCGCCGCCATTCCGCGCAGTTCTCTCGGCGCCTACGTCATTACGATGGCGAGCCAGCCCTCGGACGTGCTGGCCGTTGCCCTCCTCCAGCAAGTGGCCGGTGTCGCCGACCCCCTGCGCATCGTTCCGTTGTTCGAGACCTCGCGGGATCTCGAGAACGCGGGGGCGGTGCTGGATGCGCTGTTCGCGACCACCTGGTATCGCGGCCATATCGGCGGCCGCCAGGAAGTGATGATCGGCTACTCCGACTCTGCGAAGGAGGTCGGGCGCTTTGCCGCGGCCTGGGATCTCTACACTGCTCAGGAGGACGTGCTTGCCACCGGCCGCCGGCATGGCGTCGACGTGACGCTGTTTCACGGCCGCGGCGGCAGTGTCGGACGCGGCGGAGGGCCGACCTACCTCGCCATCATGTCGCAGCCCCCTGGTTCGATCGATGGCACGTTGCGCGTGACCGAACAGGGGGAAATGCTGCAGGCGCTTTTTGGTCTGCCGGAGATCGCCGCGCGCACGATGGACGTCTACACGACTGCCACGCTCGAGGCCTGGCTCCTTCCGCCACCACCGCCGCGCCCTGAGTGGCGTGCGCTGGCGGGAAAGCTGCGAGACGAGGCGGCCAGCGCGTATCGAGGGATCGTGCACGAGGACCCGAGCTTCCTCGAGTATTTTCACGAGGCCACTCCGGTGTCCGAGCTGGCGGCGATGAACATCGGCAGCCGTCCCGCCCAGCGCAAAGGAGGCAGCGGGCTCACCAGCCTTCGTGCAATCCCGTGGCAATTTGCCTGGACTCAGACGCGACTCCTGCTTGGCGCCTGGCTGGGGATCGAAGACGCACTCGGGAATGCCATCGGGCGCGGGGAGCTCGAACGGCTCCGTGAGATGTATCGCGAGTGGCCGCATCTTCGGTCGGTGATCGATCTCACGGAGATGGTCCTGGCCAAGGCCGAACCGCGGATTGCGGAGGAATACGACCGGCGGCTGGTTCCGTCTCACCTGCAGCCGATCGGCACGGAGTTGCGCGCTCGTATCGACCGGGCGATGTCCGCCGTCCTGTCAGTCACGAACCATGGCGAGTTGATCGAGTCCAACCCCGTTCTGCGGCGGTCGATCGACGTCCGGAACCCCTACGTCGATCCGATCAATCTTCTTCAGATCGAACTGCTTCGCCGGGTGCGCTCGGATCCCGACGACCAGGTCAGGGACGCGCTGCACCTGACGATCAACGGTATTGCCGCCGGGATGCGCAACACCGGCTAGTCACCGTGTTCCCAGCCCCCGATATAATCCCGTCAGAATGCTCAGGAGGCATGAATGACGAGAACCGTGCAGATCCGCGTTTGTCGAGCCATCGTCGCGACGGTGTTCCTTGTTACCGCCGGAGTTGCCGGTGCCCAGACCCCGGCGGCCCCGGATGCTGAGTTCAAGAAGCTCGCCGATGCCTTCTCGCAGGCATGGAACAAGGGAGACGCAAACGGCATCGCCGCGCTCCACACCAAGGAGGGCGTGCGGCTCGCCGGGAACGGCCAGCCGGCCGTGGTCGGCACCGCCGCGCTCGAAAAGGCCTTCGCCGATGCGCTGGCCGGCCCGTACAAAGGTACGACCCTGACAATCAAGCCGAACGCTGACAGGCAAGCCGCGCCAGGCGTATACATCGGTGAGGGGACGTACGAGGTGAGCGGCGGAACGCCCCCGCCCGGCACACCGATGAGCGGTCAGTACATGAACACGATGGTTCGCGAGGGGGGGCGCTGGCTGATTGCGGCAAGCGCGGTGATCCCCGCTGCGACGCCGAAGTAGACGGCCCTCCACACCGATTCAAACAGCGACGCCGTCGCCGGACCGACCGGCGGCGGCGCCCCGTCAGGCGCACCAATCCATGAAATTTGTCAGCAGCCAGCTTGCCTACCTGATGAGCAACAGGGAGGCACGCGCCAATCTGCGTGGGCTGTTGAAGTACGTGCTGGTCCTGGTTGCGCTCATCACGCTGTACGCCTTCCTGTTCCACGTGATCAAGATCCGCGTCGAGGGAGAGCAGCACTCCTGGATCACCGGGTTCTACTGGACGCTGGTCGTCATGACCACGCTGGGCTTCGGCGACATCACCTTCACGAGCGATATCGGCCGGCTGTTCAGCATCCTGGTCCTGCTGTCAGGTGTCGTGCTGCTGCTTGTAATGCTCCCGTTCATGTTCATCAGCCTGTTCTACGCGCCCTGGCTCGAAGCACGCGTGCGGCTGCGGGCGCCACGCGAGGTGCCGGAAGGCACCGAAGGGCACGTCATTCTGACGGAATACGACCCGATTGCGACCGGCCTGATCGAGCGCCTGCGGACCGAGCACATTCCCTATTACGTCATCGAGCCCGACCCTACGACCGCCGCGCGCATGATCGGCGAAGGGATCCGCGTCATCGCCGGCAACAACGACAGCGGCGCCACCTACCAGCGCATCAATGCCGCGGCCGCGCGCATGCTGCTCGCAAACTGCGAAGACACCGTCAACACCAACATCACGATCACGGCGCGCGAGATCGCCCCTCACCTGCAGATCGTCGCAATCGTCGAAGAAGAAGACTCGGTCGACGTGCTGCAGTTGAGTGGCGCGACCCGGGTGCTGCCGCTCAAACATCAGCTCGGTGAGTATCTCGCCAACCGCGTCGACACCGGCGGCAACGACGCGCACGTCATCGGCGCCTACCGCGGCCTCCAGATCGCCGAGTTCCCCGCGCGCGACACGATCCTCGCCGGCCAGATCGTGCGCGACACGCATCTTCGAGAGCGCACCGGTGTCAGCGTCGTCGGCCTCTGGGAACGCGGCAAATTGCGGCCGGCGTTTCCCGACTCCCTCATCCAGCGTGACGCCGTGCTCGTGCTCGCCGGTACCGAGCAACAGATGGCCGCACTCAACACGCTGATGCCCGGCGGGCGGACGACCCCTCCGCCAGTGCTGATCATCGGCGCGGGAAAGGTCGGCAATGCGGCCGCCCGCGCGCTCAGGCGAAAGGGAGCGGAAGTTCACGCCATCGATCGCAGCGCCGTCGCACTCGAACCAATGCGCCAGGATGGCGTGATGCTGTTTCCGGGCGACGCGTCGGACCGGAGTCTGCTCGAGCAGGCCGGTATCGGCAAGGTGTCGTCCGTGCTGCTGACGACCAATGACGATGCGATGAATATTTATCTGGCCGTGTACTGCCGCCGCCTCAATCCATCGCTGCGCATCGTCAGCCGCATCACGCACGAGCGGAACGTCGAAGCGATTCACCGCGCGGGGGCCGACTTCGTGCTCAGTTACACGACCCTCGGCGTCGAATCCATCATGTCGCTGCTCAAGGGTTACGAGCTCGTGGTGCTCGGTGAAGGCGTGGAGCTGTTTTCGATCCCGGTCCCGCCGTCACTGGCCGGACGTCGGCTGGCCGAATCCGGCATTGGCTCCGCCACAGGCATGAGCGTCGTCGCCCTCGACCGCCAGGGGGCGCTCGTGACGAGCCTGACCCGCGAGACGCCCCTGCAAAAAGACGCGATGCTGGTGTTGCTCGGCAGCCTCGAACAACGGCGGAAGTTCGCGGAGCTGTTCGAGAAGCAGTCGTCCTGACGTGTGGCCGCAGGCCAGCTCACTTCCCGGGCGCTCCGCATCGCCCCGGCCGACGCGCTCCGCGCGGACTAACGGATCCCTGATCGCTGATCGCTGATCACGTCATTCTTTACTGGCTGCTTCGGTATGATCAGGGCATGTTGAAAAATGCTCCGGTCGTTCCCTGCATCCCCGCGACGGACATCGCTCGCGCGCGCAAGCGAAGGCAATATCATGGCGGTCATCCAATCAGTGACGTAGCGCCGCGGCTATGGAGAAAGACGCGGCCGGAACGGAGCGAGAGCGAGTGAAAGCCGCCAGCCGGGGTGCAGGGGGCGCCGGCGATAAAAAAGTGAGAGGGTCGATGCTTCGGTCGTATACGCCAGCCGACCTGCTGACGCTGGCGAACGCCAGCTGCGGAACGCTGTCGATCTTCGCGTGCCTCAGCTACATCGAAGGGGACCGCTCGCGCCAGATCTGGGCGGCGTTCGTTCTGCCGATTTTTGCGCTCGTGCTCGACGCTGCCGATGGGTACGTCGCGAGGCTCGATGTGCGCCGGCAGTCGCGGCTGGGCGCCGACCTCGATTCGCTCGCCGACATCGTGTCATTTGGTGTGGCGCCCGCGGTGCTCGGCTATACGCTGGGCCTGCGCGGCCTCTGGGACGTCGTGTTCCTCACCTATTTCGTCTGCTGCGGCATCAGCCGTCTCGCCCGATTCAATGTCACTGCCGCTGCGATGACCGACGCCGATACGGGGAAAGTCAGCTACTTCGAAGGCACGCCAATCCCGACGAGCATCCTGCTGGTGATGCTGATGGCCGCGATGTTCCACTTCGGCCTGACCGGGCCAGGGTTCTGGGGCGGGCACCACGAGATCCTCGGCAAAGGGCTTCACCCCTTCTCGCTGTTGTTCTTCGCGAGCGGCAGCCTGATGATCAGCACGATCAAGGTGCCGAAGCCGTGACCGGGTCGACTACCGGGCGGGCAGGAACGACGGTTTCTCGCCGGTCAGTTCCCAGTGCACCAGCGCTGCGGGGATCAAACCCGCGGCGTCGAATTCATCCATGAATCGGCTGATCGAGAACTGATCGCCGAGCTGACGCCGGCGCACGGCCATGATCTGCTCGATCTGCATCTTGCCGACGAGATAACTCGTCCCGTACGCCGGCTGTTGCAGATACAGGTGCTGCTCGGCGCGGACGAGATTCGCGTCCAGCCGAAGCCAGCCCCGCGGGGTGTTGGCGGCGGTGCGCTTCGCCGCTTCCTCCAGCGCCCATTCGTTGGCGTGCATGCGAAGGTCCCCGAGCGCGCGCGCGGCGCGTTGCGCGAGCAGGACGTAGATCAGCTCCCGTGAGCGCGGACGCCCGTCGAACATGCCGGCCTGCATCATCATTTCTTCCCAGCCGGTCGCGTGCCCCTCGGTCTTGGTGATGAAGATGTTGTAGAGGAGCGGCCCGCGTCGGATCGGGCTGGGATGCGGCTCGTTCGTCATGCGCGCGAGATCGAACCAGTGATAGCCGTGCGTGCGCATGATCTCGGGGTCGCGGTAATCGATCTCGGAGAAGAACTCCCGCGGGCCTGGATTGAAGCGGCCGACCTGCGCGCGCAAGGCTGGCTCCATCCATGGCTTGATGGTGAGAATCTCGCGGTCCCGCAGAAAGGCCATGTACTCCGTGATGGCGTCGCTGAACCGCCTGGTGTGCTCCTCGGCACTCCCAATCGGCACCTGCTGAGGCTGCGCGGCGTTGCGTTTCTCCTCCAGCGCCAGGAACGCGTGCGCGCGCCCAAGCTCTCGCTCCATCAGCGTCACGACGTCCCGCCACGTGTGGGGCACGAGCTGGACGTGCTTCAGATACCAGTCGTAGTGCTCAATGCCGATGCCCGAGGAGCCTTTCTTCGAGGCCAGCTGTGACGCGAGCCACACCGCGAAGGCATCGGTGGACTGCCGGGCGCGCGCGATGTCCGACTTCAGTGATCCAGGCGTTTCGCCGACACGGGCCGACAGCGCCTCGAGGTCTGCGCTCTGCCGGCGCATGCTCTTCGTCCCGAACTCCCACAGATCCTTTCCGTTGCCCACGAGATTCTTCTGCGCCTGCTCGAGGAGGCCGGGGATGGCCCGAATGCCTGACGCCATGCGGTCGGCATCCGCGCTTGACAGCGGGAAGGTGTAGCTCCAGATCTCCACCGCGCCGACCGCGTTGTGCCCCTCGCGCGCCGGCTGATCGCTGCGGCCCGGGAAAACGGTCACGTAGAACGCGGGATTCTTTGCCCATGGACCGAGGACGCGATGATCGAAGTCCAGCCCGTTCATCTCGGCACG